>DXJM01000105.1 GCA_019057355.1 Promethearchaeota archaeon
AAAATCAGAATAAGAATTTCAATGCATATAGTAATTCAGAAATGATAATAAATTTGTGCTTTCTTATACAAATAACCTATCTTCTTTTTCATCCGCTTCAATTTTCCTTCTTTTTAATTTTTCAGCAAAAGATTCATACCATTTAATTATTTCTGGTGTAATGGTTGGATGGATTCCTTCTAGTGCTTCTTTAAAATGCTCTATTGAAATCTTTCTTGCTCTTATGTTTTCTCTCAATGCAAGCATTGCGGCCTCCCGGCACCATGTCTCAATATCAGCACCTGAAAAACCTTCCTCCAATAATTTCTCTAATTCTTCAATTTTAAGGTTATTAGATAGTGGCATGTCTTTTGTAAATATTTTCAAGATTTCAAATTGGCTTTTATGATCGGGAGCAGGAACCATTAATATTCTATCAATCCTTCCGGGTCTTATCAGTGCAGGATCTAAGATATCTGGACGATTAGTTGCAGCAATCACAACTATATCTTTCTTGCTTTCTAATCCATCTAATTCAGTTAAAAGTTGAGATAATACTTTTTCAGTCACCCCTGAATCAGAGGTATTACGACCCCTACTAGGTGCGATTGAATCAAATTCATCAAAAAATACAATACAGGGGGAAGCTGTCTTTGCTATTCGGAATACTTCTCTCACGGCTTTTTCGCTTTCTCCAACCCATTTTGATAAAAGTTCAGGTCCTTTGATTGAAATAAAATTTGCTTTAGTTTCTGTTGCAACTGCACGTGCTAGTAATGTTTTTCCACAACCTGGAGGTCCATACAATAGAATTCCTTTTGGTGGACGAATACCCATTCGTTTAAAGATTTTTGGATGTGATAAAGGCCAATCTACAGCTTCGATTAGATTCTGCTTTAGAAGTTCTAAGCCTCCTACCTGATCCCAAGGGATATTAGGGACTTCAACAAATACTTCTCTTATTCCAGAAGGTAAAACTTCTTTTAATGCTTCATCAAAATCACTTTTAAGAACAATCATCTGTTCCAATAATTCCTCATCAATTACTTCTGATTCCAAGTCTATTTTTGGAAGATATCTCCTGAGAGCAGACATGGCTGCCTCTCGGCATATGGCAGAGATATCGGCTCCAACAAAACCATGGGTTATTTGTGAAAATTCCTTTAATGATATGTTTTTATCTAGAGGCATGTTTCTGGTATGAATTTGAAATACTTCTCGGCGTCCTTTTTCGTTTGGTACTTTTATCTCAATTTCACGATCAAATCTCCCAGGTCGCCTTAAGGCAGAATCTAAACTGTTCGGTCTATTTGTCGCCCCTATGACAATTACTCTTCCCCGGCTGTGCAATCCATCCATTAATGCTAATAATTGGGCTACTACCCTGCGCTCTACCTCTCCAGTTACTGTTTCTCTTTTTGGAGCAATAGCATCAATTTCATCAATAAATATGATCGAGGGGCTTTTTTCTTCAGCCTCAACAAAAATTTTTCTCAATTTTTTTTCTGATTCTCCATAAAATTTACTCATTATCTCTGGGCCATTAATAGAAATAAAATGCGCTTCACTTTCATTAGCTACAGCTCTCGCCAATAATGTTTTTCCACATCCTGGAGGTCCTCTTAAGAGCACTCCCTTCGGAGGATCTATTCCCAAACGTTTAAATAATGAAGGATGGCGTAGAGGTAATTCCACCATTTCTCTAACTTTTTGGAGTTCTCTATCTAAACCACCTACATCTTCATAAGTAACATAATCTGTCCTCGTTTCTTCTTCAGGAGTGACAGTTTCACTGATATGAATGACCGTCTCCTGTTTTATCTGACATATCCCTTTTGGCTTTAAACTTATTACTTTAAATGCTATTTCTCGGCTTATCCCTATAGATATAAAAATGATATCATCCATGGTCACGGGATAATTGATCAATTTTCTCCTTACAAAGGTTTCAAATTTAGGATTTGTCTTTATTTTCATGCTTGCAGGTGCTAATACAACATTTTGGGCAGGTAACGCATTTACTTTCACGATTTCAATAGTATCATCTATACTCGTTCCCGTGTTTTTTCTAAGCCTGTTATCAAATCGAACAATTCCTAGACCTTGATCTTGGGGATAACTGGGCCATGCAATTCCCGCACTCTCTTTTTTTCCCTTGATTGCTATGACATCCCCAGTTTTAATTCCTAGATCTTCCATGGTTTTTTGATCAATTCTTATAATATTTTTACCAATATCTCTTTCCTTTGCTTTTTGAATCCTTAATGTTATAGTATTATTGTCCTTATCTTTCTTATCATCAGAACCTGCATTATTTTCCGACATTTTTTATCATTTTTAAGATATTTTTTAAAATACTAGTTACCTTACTTAGAAAATATAGGTTAGATTTTGTAAAAATTTTTGCCTTTTTTACTATTAATTACTTACTTTTTCAGAAAACTATCTAATGATACTTGAACATTAGATGAATCAATTTTTTTTAGTCGGTCCAATGCGCTCTCAATTCTTGATTTTGAAAAATTATGAATCTCTATCAATAATTCCTCTACATTTTCATACCTTATTTTATTCCATTTTAATTTCGTATAATTCTTGTTAACCTCGGGATGTAAGAAAATTGATTTTGTTTCTTCAACCAATTCCATTTCAAGATCTATTCTCTTCTTACCAATAGTAATTTCCTTTTCAATCATCTTTTCAATAGAATGATGTTCTTTAATTAATTCTAAAGCCGTATGTTGTCCAATACCTTTTATTCCTGGAAAAAAATCAACTCCAATAAGAATTCCCATCTCTACAAGTTGCTCACGTGTGATTTTCAAGGTCTCTAATAATTTTTGCAATGAAATATATTCAATGTCTAAAGTAATTTTAGTTTCTTTTACCTTCTTACTCCTGCTTATCGCAAAGTTTCTCAATAATCTTTCCCCTCCAAATAATAACGTGTCATAATCCTGGGAAGCTATCGCCCACGCATCACCTTTTTCAACTAAAAACGCTGATTGAGCCTCCCCTTCTGATTTTGCTTCTACTATTGGAATTCCCATGAACTCTATTAATTTTTTACTTTCTTCTAGCATTTCTGGAGTTAATTTAGAGGTTTGCTGAGCAAACTTTTTAGCTTCTTTGAAATCTTCAGCCTCTTGGGCCTCGATCATTTTTTTTTGAGCTCCTTCTTTAATCTCACGACGACCTCTAATTGTATTGAGTTTTAATTCCGATGGAATGCCATCAAAGACGTAAATTGGTTTAATATTATGTTCTAGAAAATTAATGGTTCTATAAAAGAGCCCTGAGAGATGTGATGTTACGTTACCACTATAGTCTTTTAAAGGTGTACCATCTTTCTGACGAATTATCGCTAAAAATTGATATAATGTATTAAATGCATCAATAGCTATTTTTTTATTGCTTAAATTTTCAAATGTTATCGACTTTTTTACTTCTTTTACCAATTCATTTATTTTTATACCCATATCCTTAAAAAACGATTAATATATTTGATTGTTCCATTTAACTATTGGGTTGTATCAATATAAATTTTTTATCAAACTTTTTTCTTTCTTCGCTTAAGTTTTTGACCACATCTTTCACAAGACGAATTATAGCTTTCAACATTAAAAACATCTTGACAAAAAGGGCAATAAATTTCCCAGACGATTTTACCATCGATACCGTTTTTACATAGAGGGGCGTATGGTATATTTAATTGCAAGCATAGATTTTCCATTGAATAATCATTTGTATACAAAATAATCTCCTGTTTAAATGTGTCTTTTAACTCTAAAGCTAAAGCTATAAGATCAAAATCAACTTTAGACAATACCTTGAAGTCTCCCGTGATTTTTGAGTTAATTTTCACTTTTTTAATGTATGAATCCAAAGGTTCCTTTATGACTAATTTCTCAGAATCTATGGCAGCTTCAATTCTAGAAATAATAGTCCTATTTTTATCAAGATATCTTTCAACTCTGATCTCCTCGATAACGCTTGGAGTGGTGTAGATAATTCCATCAACCATGTTAATTTGAATTCCAAGCAAAAAAATATTCGTATCAAAAACACAGATTTTTAATTGTTCTTTCATGTCAAAACTCTTCTGGACTATCGTCCCGTGGTATTCTTACCATCCCTATTATCTTCTTTCTCAAGCGTGAATAATAATTATCATCAAACCGAATAAATTTTACCACTGAATTGGATTTTCGTATTAAAATTTGGGTATTTGGTTGAATTCCCTTAATTATTCTCCGACCGTCTATTAATACTCTTCCATTTAACCGAGGTCTTAATAAATGAACTTCAATTTCGCTATCAATGGGTAAAACAATTGGTTTAAGTCCTGAACGAGCATATGGATTTAATGCTACAAGCTGCATCATGTTCAAAGTGGGATGGATGATTGCCCCTCCTGCACTCAAGTTATATGCGGTTGATCCGGTCGACGTGGATACAATAACTCCATCTAAATAACTTCTATTCAAAAAAATACCGTTTATTTTTATGGAAACCTGCAATACTTTGGAGTTTTTTGAAGAAACAATTAAAATTTCGTTTATAGCATCTCCTAGTTTTTTTTCATCGGATGTCCCCCTCATAAGATATGAAGAAAGCTTTGCCCTCGCTTCAATGCTATATTCTCCATTGATTAATTTGTCAATATCTCTAAAAATAACCCTTTCATTGGATTCATCTAAAAATCCGATTGAACCAATGTTCACTCCTAAAATAGGAGGAGGATCATGTTGAGATAAATCACCTGCTACTCTGAGAAGAGTACCATCACCCCCTATGGACAAGATGAACTTAGTGTTTTCAGATGTCATCTCACTAAGATCTATCCCATTGGGGGGTAAAATTTTAGGGGCAATACGCGTTTCTAAATACAC
The DNA here is from genome assembly GCA_019057355.1 of Promethearchaeota archaeon. Lineage (GTDB taxonomy): Archaea > Asgardarchaeota > Lokiarchaeia > Sigyniarchaeales > SOKP01 > FT1-020. Next base: position 4,872 of record DXJM01000105.1, read on the forward strand.
AATTTCATTTTTTTTTTTTACTAAATACTCAAAAATTTTCTTAGTTAGATTGAAAGCTCTTTCTGAATCCATCCTGCATGCTAATGCTATAGCCTTTTTTTTCATAAAAATCAAATTTTATTAGCTGATATTACTATAGAAAGACAATTTTTAAAATATATTAAAAAAAAATTGAAAAGTAATTATAAAAA
>DXJM01000106.1 GCA_019057355.1 Promethearchaeota archaeon
TTAAATTTAGAATTAGATAAATTTATTACCGCTTTTTATGAAAATGACACGAAAATTTTAAAAAGAGCCCCCGGAAGGTCCATGAGGGAGACTCTTGAATTACGATTAAGACAACTTTTAGGTAAAGCAAGAAAAGAAGCAGAAGAGACAGCTGCCCTCTCCATTGGTGATGAGGCTCATTCCGTTATCATGACAAAATCTGGTGCCAGAGGAAATATTCTAAATCTTGGTCAAATGTCTGCTGTTGTCGGTCAGCAAGCTATTAGAGGTGAAAGGATAAATAGAGGATATAGTCTTAGAACACTTCCACATTTTAAAATGAATGACTTGAGTCCTAAAGCACGAGGTTTTGTAGAATCCTCATATCGAAATGGTCTTAAACCTGAAGAATTTTTCTTTCATGCTATGGGCGGTCGTGAAGGACTGGTAGATACGGCTGTAAGAACATCTACAAGCGGGTACATGCAACGCAGGCTGGTCAATGCATTACAAGACATGGTCATTGAAAATGATGGAACCGTGCGCAATTCAGATAAGAACATCATTCAATTCAAGTATGGAGATGATGGTATTGACGTGATGCACACGGATCATGGTCACGCGGTTAATTTGGACGTGCTTCTTCTTAAAGCTAAAGCCTTAGACGTGAAGAACATTCGGGAAGAGCTTAAAATGGAAGGAACTGAAAAAAGAGACATTCCAGAAAAAAAGATATCATCAAAAGCGACTTCAAAACCAAAAAACAAAGAAACACTTGTCATTGATGCAGAAGAATCTGGTTCAGATGAAGAGGTATTGAAAGAAAGATATAATAAAGAAACGGGTAAAAATGCAATTTGGCGTGGAGCTGAAACGAAAGCTTATCTTGATTGGAAGAAAGAAAATCAAAATTAGTATAAAAAAAGAGGTTTAAAAAATGGCTAAAATAACTCCTAAAATGTTAGAAGAGTCTTTAAAAGAACTGCAAGAAGACGGAATTCCAGATGATTTAATCACGAGTATTAGAGAAAAATTAAAAGATGAAGAATTAGAAGAAGAACAATTAGAATACTTTCTTAACAAGGTATATATTAATTTTAACAATGCCCTAGAAGAACCTGGTGAACCTTGTGGGACTATTGCGGCTCAATCTATCGGAGAACCAGGAACACAGATGAGCATATCAGGATCAGAAAAAGTAATTATATTAAAAGGAAACGTCTCACATGTTATTAGAATTGATAAATTTGTTGACGAGTTGATCTCAAATTCTGTAAATCATGAAAATATTAATGGAAGCGATGTATTGAATTTAGAACATTCTGATTTTAAAGTTCCTTGCGTTGGACAAGATGAAAAAATGCATTGGGGACGTTTACGCCAAGTTAGTCGACATCCTCCAAAAGGAGAATTAATTAAAATAAAAACACGTTCTGGTCGAGAAATTAATGCAACACCTTCACATTCATTCCTCCTCCGGAAAAATAATAAGATTGTCCCAGTGTCAGGAAAATCCTTAACTATTGGAGATAGAATCCCCCTTATGAAACAAATTCCAGAATATTTTCCTTTGGAACAAATACACTTAGAAAAATACATACAAAAAGACGAGTCCTGTTACAGATCAGAATTTCTAAAAGATAGAGAATCATGGAATCAAAAGGAAAGGGATTGGAAAAATGCATATAACATGACATACCCTGTTCCAGTAGGGGAAGTTGGATTGCACGTTGTTGCTTTAAAAAAAGAAAAAACTGATGTCCTTGCAGCAGGAGATTTCTATACTAAAACATATTCTGAGACTGAAATTCAAATTCCAGAAATTTTAAAATTAGATTTTTCTTTGGGATGGTTCATAGGAGCATATATTGCATTAGGGAGCAACGCAAGTTCCTTTGTAGCTATCACGAATGATAATGAACAATATCTAAAAAAGGCATCTGATTTTGCTGATTCTCTCTCAATTAATTGGAAGATTATACAAGAAGAGGGTGTATATGGACCGAAAACATCAATATCTCTTTATTCATCCATATTTTCTAAATTATTAGAATGCATGTGTGGAAAAGGTGCTGAAGATAAATGTCTTCCCTCCTGGGCATTGAATGCCCCTGAAGCTTTTATTTCGGGGCTATTACAAGCATATTTTGATGGTCATGGTAATGTTTCTGTCAAGAGAATGCAAATTAGGGCAAAGAGTAATTCCAAGGAATTAAGAAATGGAATATGCCTCCTCTTATCACGATTTGGTATTATGGCTTTAAAATATACCGAAAAAGATCAATATGCCTTCAGAATTTCCGGAAAATATATAGCGCTCTTTAAGGAAAAAATTGGCTCAATTCTTCTTACAAAAAGGATAAAATTCGAGCAAATGGTTAAAAATGAACAGGACAACTCAATTACACATGATATAATCGATATGATTCCTGGATTTAGTGAAATACTCAATGATCTTTGCTTGAAATTGAAGATTGATGGTCATTCTTCATTAAAGGCTAATATTCGCGAGTATAGCATGAATCAACAAATTGGCCGCCAAATTCTCCAAAGATATGTAAATATTTTTACAGAAGAAACAGAGAAAAATGAAATTAATATAGAATTAGAACTTGAGGAGTTGCAGCGAGCAATTGATTCAGAAGTCTTGTGGGATCAAATCATTTCCATTGAACTAATAAAATCACCAACATCTTTTGTGTATGATTTTTCAGTTGACACTCATGAAAATTTCACTACAGCTGAAGGTCTTCTGACACATAATACCCTCAGAACCTTCCACTATGCGGGGGTAGAAGAGTTTTCCGTCACTCAAGGACTCCCACGATTGATTGAAATTGTCGATGCACGACGATTTCCAAGCACTCCCATGATGGAAGTGTATTTAGAAGAGGGCTATAAGGAAAAAGAATCAGATGCCATAAAAGTCCATAATCGCATTGAACAAATTAGAATAGAACAGATTACCCATGATGTGGATTTGGATTTTGTCAATTGGCACATTATTATTAATTTAATCCCCGAAATTTGTGAAAGAAAAGGAATCGAGATTGATGAGATCCCTGAAATTTTAAAGAGATATAAGAAAAAAGGTTCTATTAAAAGAGAAGGAAATTCCATAATTATCGATCCTGGAATTGAAGATCTCCAAAGCTTACAAAAGTTGAGAGAGAAGATCCTTAAAAAAGTAGTAAAAGGAATTAGAGGGGTTAAGAGAGGATTACTCGCGCCATCCGAAAATGGAAAGGAATGGCTTATCAAAACAGAAGGCACTAATATGCAGAGTGTAATTCAAATTGAAGGTGTAGATGCCAGTCGTTCTGTATCAAACCACATTCACGAAATTGAAAAATTATATGGGATTGAAGCCGCTCGGACGATGATCATTGTTGAGGCTCAAAAAGTACTAGAACAACAGGGCCTTGATGTAGACCTGAGACATTTACTCATTTTGGCTGATTTAATGTGCCATTCGGGTTCTATTCAATCAATAGGAAGACATGGCATTTCGGGGTCTAAATCAAGTGTATTTGCCAGAGCAGCTTTTGAAGTAACGGTAAACCAATTGCTTGATGCTGGACTTTACGGAGAAGAAGAAAAACTATTGGGAATACCTGAAAACGTTATCATAGGACAAGTAAGCAAGGTTGGTACGGGTTCCGTTAACATTATGTTTGATCTTGATGAAAACTTGCGCATTCTTCAAGAGAAAAACAAATAATATTTCTTATTTTACTAAAAATTTTTTATTTTTTATGAATGTACAAGGAATTATAATTACTTACCATGATTAGCATAAAAAATTAAAACGATGATGTATTTTTTTTGTTATTAATTTGAAATTAGTTTCTAAAAAAAAGTCTTGAAGATTATGGCACGGAAGAAGAATAAAAATGATATTGGCGAATCAATCGATTTATCAAGGAAAAAGGTTAAAGAATTTGATATCGATATGAATATTAAAGTAGCTTACAAGACAGGAAAAATCATCTATGGAAGAAATCAAGTATTAAGAGAAATGAGAAGAGATACCTTCAAGATGTTGATTATTGGTAATAATTGTCCTCAAGAATTTGAAGATCAGTTAAATTATTACAAATCCTTAATGGGTAATAAACTATTTTTCCATAAATACAAGGGTTCATCGCATGATTTAGGATTGGCATGTGCAAAACCTTATTGGATCTCCGTTATAGGTGTTATAGATGCTGGTGATTCCGATTTATTAAACTTAAGATCAAAAAGTAATTAGCATTAGAGCATTATTTTAAACATGTTAAAGAAGAATATTAAAATAGATAGGCAATCAATGGAACTTATCTCATTGTTCAATAATATATCCGGAGCAATAATAAAAGATTGTCTTATTTTTGAGACTCCCGATGATAAAGATGATCAAAAAAGCGAAATTATCATTTTTTTGGTAAAAAAAGAAGATATCGGAAAAGCCATCGGGAAAGCTGGTGAACACGTGAAAGATTTGACCATAAAACTGCAAAAAAAAATTGATGTTATCCCCTTTTCAGATAATTTACAAACTTTCATTCAATTCATATTAAACACGGCAAAAAACTCAATAAAAATTCAAAATATTGAAATTAAAGAAAGTAAAAATCAAAAAAAAACAGTTATTATATCTGTGCGGCCCCAAGATCGAGGGAAAGCAATTGGAAAAGATGGGAGCATGATTCGAAAGATAAAAACTCTCGTAATAAGGCATTATGAAGTGGATAACGTGATTATTAACACTCATAATACTGTTTAGCTTAGAGATCACATTCTTATTCAATCTAGTTATACCAGGTAAACTGATCAAAATTGATTTTTTAAGGAAAGGATAATTATCCAAAAAAAATCAAAAATTTTAAGTTTTATATTACACTTAATTATCTATTATTTTATGAATTGTGGTAAATAAAACATGGGAAAACCTAAAGGATTATACGCAGCAAGGCAGCTCCGAAAAAATCGAAAGAAATACAGATGGAGTAAAACAGAATACAAGCGTACAAAATTAAAACTGAAGAAAAAAGCAGATCCACTTGAAGGAGCCCCTCAAGCTCTGGGAATTGTTCTTCAAAAAGTTGGACGTGAGAGCAAGCAACTTAATTCCGCAATTAGGAAATGCGTCCGAGTACAATTAAAAAAGAATGGAAAGGCTATAACCGCGTTTCTCCCCGGTGATGGTGCATTAAATTTTATTGATGAACATGATCGAGTCATTGTTGAAGGAATTGGTGGTGCAAAAGGAAGAGCTGTGGGAGATCTCCCCGGAGTAAGATGGAAAGTCGTTAAAGTCAACGGTGTTTCTTTAGACGCATTAATATATGGAAAGAAAGAAAAACCTATGAGGTAATGAAAATGAGTACAAGTTCAAGCCAAACAGGAGGAATAAAACTTTTCAATACATGGAGTTTTGAGGGTATAGAAATTAGAGATATTACCTTGGAAAATTATATCAATTTAAAACCAATAATTATCCCTCACAGTTGTGGAAGACATGAACATAAAAGATTTTGGAAATCCGATATTTCTGTAGTAGAAAGGTTTGTAAATCGTTTGCTCGCCCCTGGTTTTATTCAAGGAAAAATTAAAGGGCGTAAAAGTGCTTATAATTCTGGAAAAAAGAGCAAATTAATAACTTGTGTTAAAAATGCATTTGTTTTAGTAAACTTAAATACTGGTGAGAACCCCCTGCAAATTTTAACTGATGCCATAGTAAATACGGCTCCAAGGGAAGAAACTACTAAAATTGCCATGGGGGGAATTTCTTACGCTTCTGCAGTTGATGTCGCACCCCAGAGAAGAATAGATTTGGCTATTAAGTATTTAGTCCAAGCGATTGGTACGAGATCTCACGGTAATGTGAAGCAATTTGAAGAAAATATTGCTCAAGAATTAATATTAGCCGCAAAAAATAGTCAAGATTCTCGTGCTGTAAAAAGAAAGGAAGAAATTGAGAGAATTGCAGTCTCAGCTAGATAATTTGGGTTGCTTTCTTCGATACTTCTCACATTTATTTCTTTAGATGAAAGAAATTTTTTCTCTATTTTTTTATCTTTGTTTCTTCTTTTTCTTATATTATTGAAATGCTAAATATATCACCGCAATATCATCTAAGTTGAATCTTCGGAATCAATTTTATATAACTGAACTGTTTATTATTTTTATAGTGATCTTAGTTAAATTATAGAAATATATGATGAATTCCGACAAAAATATTGATGTTCTCGAAAAGCAGCTGAAAATTTTAGGTAATAAAATCCGAATCGAAATTTTAAAAATCCTATACAATTCACGGATTCCAATACCATTTTCCAGGCTTCAGAAAGATCTTTTAGAAAATTATAGAAATATCTCAAATTTTTCCTTTCATTTAAATTCACTAAAAACCATTGAATTAATTGCATCAACTTCAGAAGGGTATAGTTTAACAAACATGGGTAAAAAAATCACACAGAATATTCTCTCAATGGAACATGTGATAAATGAACAAAAAAAAAACATCATGATTAGAACCTCTAAATATTCAAAAGAACCCTTTAATGAACTGAAAATTGAAGAATATTTGGTGAGAGAAGGTGAAATGGAAAAATATTTGGCAAAAAAAATCGCAAGTGAAGTGAAAAATCGATTATTTAAATCAAACATTGATTATTTAACAGCACCTTTAATGAGAGAATATATAAATGTGATTTTATTAGAAAATGGTCTAGAAGAAGTCAGGCATAGGCTAACACGATTAGGGACTCCACCGCATGAAGTGTATAAGTTATTAAATTCCCAAGATGAGGGAATTAAACCTAACAATTTTATTAGAAGGTTAGGTTCTGATGTATCCGAGCAATTTTTATTGTTGAATCAGCTTCCCAAGGACCTTGCAGATTTATATATTTCAGGTGATATTGCTTTATTGCATCTGAATTATTGGAGTTTAAGACCATTGGGTTTCTATGTCGATACTCAATCGATAATGAGCGTGGTTTTCTCAAAAAAAAAAGAGTTAACCGGCACCAGCAAAAAACCACAAGAAATCATTAAAATTATCATGAATTTTATTGATGTCTTATTATTATTTTATCCCTATTTATCTGGAGATATATTATTAGGTAATTTCAACAAATATTTTCTTTCATTTTTCAAAGATCTAGAAATAGAAAATCTTAATTCATATTTTCAAATTTTTAGCTCTCAACTTTCAAAATATTACGAAATTAATGGAGATAATCATTCACATGTTTCTTTAGATTTTGTGTATGATCATTTATCGAATGAAATTGAAAAGCAATTCGAGATTGATACCATCTTCTTGAATCAATTACATGGTAATTTAGATTTCAATTGCCATTCTTCAAAACCCCTAGCATTATTCGACTATGTTAATTTAAACCATTCAAAAGTTAAAACTTCTCCTTTATTTTACACGGGTAATGCGGTATTTTATAATCAGATCCCTTCAAATCTCATAAATTCATCGCTCATTAAGGTCAAACATTCATCAGAGAATGATTCCGGCAAAAATAAAATTATCTTAGATAAAATTCTGATTAACTTGGACCAAATAGCTCAAAAGGCACATCAAAATGATGGTAATTTTTGTGAAATTTTGCAAGAAACAATGCACTCCGTATTTAAGCTATTTAGCCTAAAAGAATCGCTCGTGATGAAAAAATTAGATTCTATTAGAGATTGGCACCTTTTATGCTCTCAAATGTTTAAAAATGACCTGAAGACTTGCATGCACGAATCACTAAAATCAATCAGTTTTTTCGGTTTGAACGAGGCGATAAAGCACCATTGTGGAATAGAACTCGATAGATTAGATAAAAGTGAATTATTCGCACTTGAAGTGGTCAGTATAATGAGAAAGATGATTGAAGAAAGAAATGATTTTGATGGATCACAATTTATTTTAAGCCAACCTAATCATCATGATTATTATTTAGGGTCTAAAAAGAGCAAAAAAATAAAATTTAACGACCTTCATGAGAATTATTCGGGAAAAATAATAAGAAAAGATTCTGCTTTACCATTGAGAGATCAAATCGCAATATTTAAAAAATTTGAAGAAATTATAAACGGAGGAGTGTTGTTCTCGTGTTATTTTAACCATAACAACGGGACTTTACAAGAACATGTTGACACGTTAACACGCGCAAAAATACATGCTTTTTCAATAAATTGTACAAATCATGATTTATCAGAAGATTATCTAATCGATCATTAATTCCGCAAGTATGGCTTTTCTTAGAGCTAATCCATAACCTGTCTGCTTGAAATAGATTGCTTTATCGGAATATGTATCCACGTTCGGATGTATTTCCGTTATTCTTGGTAATGGATGCATTAGCTTAAAATTCTCTTTTGTCTTTTCTAAATCTTCTTCATTAAAAACATAAGCACTTTTTACCTTTTCATATTCTTCTTGGTCAACGAATCTTTCTTTTTGAATTCGTGTCATGTATAACACATCCAAGATGTCAAGAATATTTCTATATCTTGTTATCTCTTTATATTTTATCTTACGTTCTTGTAAATAAGCTTTATACCTATTTCTCAAAGATAATTCTCTTGGACTGATAAAATAAATATTTACTTCAAAATTAGACAATAATAAGGAAAGGGAATGGGCAGTTCTTCCATATTTTAAATCTCCAACAATTCCAATGTTTAATCCATCGATGGTTCCACATTCCTCTTTTATCGTCAATAGATCAAGAAGAGCTTGAGTTGGATGTTCACCACTTCCAGAACCAGCATTGATGATGGGAATGTTTGCAAATCGTGAAGCTAAAATTGCCGCTCCTTCTAAAGGATTCCTCATTACGATGCAATCACTATAATTTTGAACGGTTCTAATGGTATCCGCGATACTTTCCCCTTTTTTAAAGGAGGAAACATCAGCAGAATGGAAACCAATAACATTTCCTCCCAAACGATACATTGCCGATTCAAAACTTAGCCGGGTGCGAGTTGAGGGCTCAAAAAATAACGTGGCTAAGATCTTCCCGTTCAAGATATGGGAATTCTTAACCCTAATCATTTTTCTTCCTTGTTTGAGAATATATTCTATATCTTCCCTGTTAAATTGTTTAGCGCTAATAATACCCTCACTAAATTTCTCCTTAAACAAAAAATTTCCCTCATCATTATAATTTTTCCTAATAACAATGAAGAACTTGTTTAATTTATTTTTTATTAAAATGATAGAATAGTTGGAAGTAAAATCTTGTTAGAAAATTCTTATTAGAAACTAAATTTTAAATACAAAAAAATATGAATATGCAAAAACAAGAAAATTTTCCCCATTAGAATTTTTCACTTTTTTTCTCTTGATAGGTAAACGTATTATGGAGCAATTACGACATTCAGATAAAATGAAAAGGATATTAGAAATAAGTAAAAAAGGTGCAGAAATAGTAAAACCTGAGGATATACCCCTGACTTATGAATTGATCAAGGAATTTTTTAACATTAATAAAAATATTCAAGAAATAATAAAAAATCTAGAATTCATTGTTGAAATTTACATTGAAGGAATCGGTACAAATACATTCGTTATTTCCAACGGTAAAGCAGAAGTTAAAGAAGGAAAAGCAATCAATCCTAATGTAACTATCGCGTCAGACTTAAAAACAATCGCTCAGATATTATTGGGAACTAAAGATCCCTTTATAGCTTTTTTTAAAGGAGAATTGGTTATAGACGGGGATCTTTTTACAGTTATTCAATATGAGGAATTATTAGAATTATCAAGAACCGAACTAAATATATTGGATAGATCCAATAAAGAGAGAATTCTTGAACTAAGCGAAGTTAAAAAACTTTTAAATGTTTATAGAGGGACAATTAAGCCTGATGACCCTTCCCTTATCCCAAGTTTCTTAAAGTTGTTAATTGCTTTTGTAAATAACAATCCTGAAGCACTCGATGAAATTCAAGATGTTTACATGAAAATTCAGCTTATCATTACACATGTTGGAAGTTATCTTATTGAAATCAAGGAAAATAAAATGATTTGGAGAGAAGGGAGTGCTGAAGATTCAACATTGATAATTGAGATGGCGGTGGATGTTGGTCTAAAAATAATTCTTCTTGGTGATGCCATATCCCCTTATTTGGCAGGTGATATCTCTATAGAGGGTAATCTTCAAGATGCGATGATATTTTCAGAGATCCTTCAAATTTTGCATAATATCATTGAATTAGCTATTTAATTATGATCTCCACTCATTCATTTTTTTTAGTGATCATGATAAAAAATAAAAAGGAGCTTCCAGACCTCTAAAAATAGTTAAATTTAAAATTTGGAAATAATTATACCATTTATATTAAAAGTTTTTAAGTCGATAAACATGAAATACCCACGAACAATTAATCGTTATTGCCCCTATTGTCGGACACATAATCAACACACGGTTAGCATCTATAAAAAAGGAAAGGAAAGGATGTTAAATCATGGAAGGCGTCGTCTTGAAAGGAAGAAAAGAGGTTACGGTTCATTTCCTAAAGAAATCTTCCATAAAAACGCTAAAATTAACAAGAGAACCCAGCCTATGCTTGAATGCAGTGGATGTGGGAAAAAACAATATGCCAAATCATATCGGGTCAAAAAATTTGAAATATTAGACTAATTTATTATCAGGTTAAGAATAATGGCAAGAAATAAAAAATCGAAAATTCTCATCCCCCAACCTCAAAGCCGTTTTTTAAGGGTTAAATGTTTGAACTGCGGGAACCAACAGATAGTTTTTGGATGCTCTGCCACTGATGTAGATTGCTTAGTATGCGGGAAAACATTGCTACAATCTACCGGAGGTAAGGCCCGGATTCTCACGAAAATATTGGAAGTATTGACTTGAATTAATTTTGATCAATTTGAGTCTTTTTGAATTATTTGGGGAGATATTAAATTTACTATTTTTAATTGAATCTCTTATATATATTGTATTTATTAGAGAATGTTGGATTAAAACTGAAAAATAACAAAATTTATGAATTAGCAGAGAATGTCTTATGGAGGATTATCAAACTATAAAATTAACATTAGTTAAAAAAATAAATTATTATATACGGGTAATAAAAAGGCGAATAGTTAACCCATTAAGACTTTAATATCATACTTTTCACCATTTTTCAAAATAGGAATTATTTGATTTTCTACAATTTTATCATTAACAGTAATTTCTTCAATACCCTTTGAAAAATTCTGTGGATTTAACACGTTAATTTCACATATTGATTTTCTAAAATGACGTATAACATTAAATTCATTCCAAGACCTCGGGATGCAAGGATCAATTCTTAAACCATGATGTTCAGGCCTAATTCCAAGTATCCAATTCAAAGCAGCTATTAAAGACCAGGATGCCGTCCCCGTTAACCATGAATTCTTAGCTCGTCCGTGTTCAGGATGATCATTACCCGTTATCATTTGAGAATAAACATAAGGTTCTGTTTTATGTATTTCCGCAATCTTATTTTTATACCAAGGATTAATTTTATTATAGTATTCATATGCTATATCTCCCCTCCCCAACATGCATTCAGCAATTTCCGCCCAAGGATTGGTATGACAGAAAATTGCAGCATTTTCTTTAAGACCAGGAGGAAACGAGGAAATTCCTCCTAATTCCTTATAAAAGCGACTATAAGGAGGATTAAATAATTTTATTCCATATTTAGTGACTAAATTCTCCCTTACAGCATTCATGCATTTTACTGCTCTTTCATCGCTTGCAACTTTACTTATAACAGCCCATGTTTGAGTATTAAGAAAGACTTTCCCTTCCTCATTTTTTTTACTCCCCACAACGTTGCCATAATCGGTAAAAGCACGAATATACCATTCTCCATCCCATGCTTTTGAATTGATGTGTCTGGATGTTTTTTGTGCCATTTCATTATAATGTCTTGCATCATTCTCCAATCCTAATTCTAATGCTATTTCGCTCATTTCCATTAAGGCTTTATGGAATTGCATTGCCACCATGACGCTTTCACCTTCTTTATTTGGACCTTGAAGTTGGAGAGCATCATTCCAATCAGCAGTTCCAATTAAAGGAAATCCTCGCGGACCCTTATTATTTTCAGTAAAGTCAATAGCAGTTTTGAGATGATAATAAAGGTTTCTTTTATCACCATCAACAAAAGCTACTTCTTGGTTTAAGATAGATAAATCCCCCGTTTCTTTCAAATAGTTACTTATTGCAAAAATCAACCATAAATGATCATCTCCAAAAAATTTCATCAGAGGATTTACATAGTCGGGAAAGTCCCCGTATCCCGTTATTGGAAAATACTGATGATATACATTTCCATTCTTAAATTGAGTTTTAACAATCTCTAACAATCTTTTCCTCACTTTATTCGGAATGGTGTGGCAAACACCTAAAGTATCTTGGTTAAAGTCTCGAAAACCGATTCCCCGCCCTATCCCTGTTTCATAAAAAGAGACATAGCGTGCCCAATCAAAAGTTATTTTGCATTGATAAGGATTCCATATATTGACAATTTGATCAAAATGTTCATCAGGAGTTGATACATGAATTTTATCAAGATATTGATGCCATTTATGTTTTAATATATTGAAACTATTTGTAATTATGTCAATATTATTATAATTTTTCATTATTTCTATTGCTTGGGGAATGGTATTAGCAATTCCTAAAATAAATATAAGATCTTTAATTTCATCGGGATTTATTGTCAATTCATTACATAATGCTGCAATTGGATTTCCTCCAAGTGCTTTAGAATTATGACAAAAACCCTTTTCGACTGACAGGGGATTTGATTCGGAACGATAATTTCCAATAAAAGCATCTCTCTCACAATCATAGCTAGAAATGATACCATTTGAATGAAAAAATGCAATAGGAGATTTTAAATCAAAAAGGTGATAAAATATTGCCCCTTCATTTTCATTAAAATTAGCAACAGCAACATTTTGAATGTATTGAAGGTCTCTTTGATCTGCAATTGCATCCCATAGACAAAATTCCGCATACGAGAAAATTTTTAATTTTTTTTTCTCTGAAGAGGTATTTTTTAATGTTAGGTTCCAAATCTCGATATTTTCCTCTAAAGGTACAAAATACTTGATTTTTGCTTCAACTTCGTTATATTTTGAGCAAATAGTCGTGTATCCTAAACCATGACTACATTCATATTTGTCAAGTTCATTAAATACTGGTTGCCACGTCGGTGACCAATATTCTCCGGAATCCTCATCTCGAATGTAAACATATCTACCCGGTCTATCTATAGGCACGTTATTATACCTGTATCTCAAAATTCGTTTTTCCTTAGGATCTATATAAAAGCTAAACCCCCCTCCTGTATTTGATACCATTGCACAATATTTTCCATTATTGAGATAATTCATCCATGGTGTTGGCGTCTCAGGTGTCGTAATTACATATGCCTTTTCTTTCTCAGAAAAATGTCCGTATTCCATCATTATCCATCAAATCTCTTTGGTTTTTTAATCAATTAAAAAAAAATCATAATTTGCTTTCAAGTTCAATAAACTTGATTTAATTCCATTTTCTATACAAGCTTGGAACACAATTTAATAAATTTTGAGTATATGATTCTTTTGGATAAAGAAAAACATCATTTGTTGCACCTTGTTCTATTATTTCTCCATTTTTCATTACAATCACGCGATCAGATAAATATTGTGCTTGACCTATATCATGTGTTATAAATAGGATCGTAATGTTATACTCTTGTTTTAATTCCTTGAATAAATTTAAAATTCCTGCCCGAGAACTTGAATCAATCATGCTCGTTGGTTCATCTGCAATTAATAATTTTGGTTCAAACAACAATGCTCGAGCTATTAAAATACGCTGTAATTGACCTCCACTGATTTGATGGGGATATCGCCCTAAGGTTTCATACGGGTCTAATCCAACCCTTGTTAATATATCAATAAATTCTTTTTGTCTACTTGAACGCGTATAATTAGGACGAGCATATGAGTATGCTTGTTTTAAGACATGATCAATTCTATAGAAGGAATTAAAAGAACTATAAGGGTCCTGAAAAATACCCTGCACCATCCGATAATATTTTTTTTTATTCATCTTTAGGATGTTTTTTCCATCAAAAAAAATATTTCCTTCCGTTGGCTCGATAAATCTCAAAATTATATTTGCGACAGTCGACTTGCCGCTTCCGCTCTCTCCCACAAGGGATACTACATGTCCTTCCTTTAATTCAAATGACACGTTTAAAACACCAATTGTCATTATCGTTCTTATAATACCTGAAACATACTTCTTGGAAAGGTTTTCTACTTTCAATATATTTTGACTAATCATTTTCACCTATCTCTTGTATATCCAGCACGCAACGGGATTTTTTTTTCCCTTAGGATAAAAATAAGGAGGTTCATTTTCCCTGCATTCGTCCTTTCTTTTTTCACATCTTGGATAAAAACGGCATCCCTTTGGAGGTTCTCTTAGATTTGGTGGATTACCGGTTATTGCCTTCAATTCTGTTTCCGCTGTACCATCCGGATTAAAAGAAGCAATGGAATGAATTAATTCTTCTGTATAGGGATGCAAAGGTTCACATATTATCTCTTCCATGGTACCCATTTCAATTATTTTCCCTGCATACATTATAATGCATCTAGTGCATATTTGAGCTAAAGTTGGTATGTCATGAGAAATGAATAGGATCGTATCAGTTATTTTTTGATTGAGCAAATCTAAAAATGTATCAATCAAGATTTTTTGAGTAGTGACATCTAGAGCACTTGTTGGCTCATCTACAATTAAGAGTTTAGGTTTATATAACGTCGATATTCCAACGACCGTTCTCTGTTTCATGCCTCCACTCAATTCATGAGGATATTTTCTGAGAATTGACCTATCTAATCCTAACTTTTCTAGATGATTTATTATATGATCATTTGATAATATCAATTCCCCTCCTATATTCATTTGCATTCCCGCTTTATAGTTAGGATATCTTTGCTTCATGACATCTCGAATAATTTTCTTTATTTTCAATACCGGATTTAATGAATTTTGAGATGCTTGGGGTACATATCCAATTTCGCTGCATAAAATATCTTTTCTGACTTTTTCCTTTTGTTTTTTAACTTTATTCTTAATCATTTTTCTATTGAATTTTGTAATTTCATACTGAGGCATTTCAATATAGATTGGAGATTGATTCACAAAAACTTGTCCTTTTCCATGAAATAATAGAGGTTTAGGGACACCCGTTATTAATTCTGCTAAGGTGGATTTTCCACAGCCCGACTCGCCAGCAATACCTACTATCTCTCCTTTATTGACGGAAAATGAAACACCATCAACTGCTTGCACCAATCCGAACGAACCTTTATAATATCCTTCAAGATTTTCTACTTTAAGTATTTCAACACTCAATTTTTTCACCTTTTCTCATGCATTTTCTCTCGTTTTTGGATTGAATAAAGTACTAACGCTCCCATGAAGAGTGTATATCATTAGCAAGAAAAGCGTTAACACAACACCAGGAGGAATCCATAAATAATATTTGCCAGTTACCATATATGATTGTGTCATTACCTCATCCAGTAAGTAACCTAACGTGATGAAATCATTTTGTCCAAATCCTAACATGGCAATCCCCGCTTCAGTTGCAATAGCGATCGCGACAGAAATTACAAAAGTTAAAAATGCATAGGATAATACTCCTGGTAAAACTTCATTTATAGCGATCCTTACTGAAGAAATACCTGACATTTTTGAAATCTTTATATAATCTCTTTCCTTTATTGTGAGAACTTGTGATCGCATTGATCTTGCTGCCCAAGGCCAGTAAAACAAAGCAATCACAAAAATCATCTGAACAATTGACCTCTCTTGAGTTAATGCTGATAATAGTAATATAAAAGGAATTACAGGAAAAACTAATGCAATATTCGTGATGAATTGAGTAATATAATCCAATATTCCTCCTACATAAGGACCAATCACTCCAAAGATAACGGCAATACCCGTGCATATTAATGCTGTTATAAAACTAAATACTATAGAATTACTAAACCCCCTGAGTAAAAGATTAAAATTATCTTGTCCATATCTATTTGTACCCATAGGAAATGAAATTGATGGAGGGAGATTTACACGTTCTAAAACATAATAATACCTCATTACATCATTGTATGGAGGTATATAACTAATTACTATGAAAAATGTAGATATTATGATAAAGATTAGTCCCATGATCAATTGATAGTGGTATCTCATCCATAGAAGTTTTAATTTTCTCATCAAGAGAAAAGAACCATTTTCTTCTTTATTGATTTCTTTTACCTCTAAAGAATCTAATAGCATGGGTTTTATTTTCATTTATTTCCACCTCCTATACGGATTCTAGGATCTACTACCCCATAAAGGATATCAATCAAAAAATTTCCTATAACAATAATCAAAATCGTTATTATAAATGCACCAACTATTAAATTAAAGTCTTTTACTTTAAATGCATATACCATCAGGCTTCCTAAACCAGGCCATTGAAAAACCGCTTCAGTTATCAGAGTAGCTCCTAAAATTTCATTAAATCTTAGATTTAGTCCGGTCATTTGAGGAAGCAAGCAATTACGCATTGTATATCTTCGCAATTTTTTTTTTTTAAACCCCAATTTTTCACAATAAAGAATATAATCCGAATTTCGCTCATAGATCATTAATGAACGCATACCCGTTGCCCATCCACCCGAAAAGCAGATAACTAATACAATAAATGGAGGAATCCAATGCTCTATCAAATCTTGAAGAGCATTAATATTTAAAAATGTCTCTATTACTAGTTTGGGAGGTGCATCTCCCCATGGATATAATGCTTCTCCAAAAAATAATGGATGTATTATGGTTAAATCTAATATTACAAATGAAAACCAAAAAAAAGGCGCGGATTGAAACATGATGGAAAGATAATAGCCTATCTTATTTTTCCATCCCTTTTCATATCCTATATGAGTACCAATCCAATTCCCTACTATAAAAGTAACAATAACTGCAGGAACAACCAATAACATGGTATAACCCAAGCGAACTCCAACAATATCACTAACATATTGGGGATAATATGCCATTGACTGTCCTAGATTCCCTCTAAAGAAATTAACTAAAAAATTGAAATATTGCACCAACAACGGTTGATCTAACCCGAAATATCTTGTTAGCTCGGCAACCTTTGCTTCCCAAGCTGAAAGGTCGGATGTACCAGGAGGAGGGTCTAACATTCTTTTAAGTGGATTCCCGGGAATGAGCCGCGGAATTAAAAAAGCAATCGAAATTGCTGTAAAAAATACTAAGAAATAAAACAATCCTTTTTTTGTTATAAATTTTAAATATGAGTTATTGAATACTTTTTTTAACCTTTTGTATAAGGTCTTATCATTATTTTCTAAAGAATTAATATCATTTCTTTTTGAAAGGACTTGAAGATCCTCAGGTTTAGCGGGACTAATCTCTATAATTTTCATTTTATTTTCAAATC
>DXJM01000519.1 GCA_019057355.1 Promethearchaeota archaeon
AAGGTTCATGATAGGGAATATGTAGATCTAATTTTCCGTTTAGCTGAGACTAGCAGACCTTATGACATGGAGACACCTGTGTCGCCACAAATCCTTGAAGCTGCTCTATTAATAATTGGTGGGGCAGTAGTGGCGGGAAGGGTTATTTATGAAGGAGGAGTTGGTCGGGCAGTGGCTTTAGGATGCGGTTATCACCATGCAGGCAGAAACTATGGAGGGGGATTCTGTCTCTTCAACGACATAGCTCTCTTAATCGAGTATCTGCGCGAAACCTACAAGCTTAAACGGGTTTTGGTTCTAGACTATGATGTACACTTTGGAAACGGAACTAGCGACATCTATTATGCTGACCCTGAGGTGTTGTTTATTTCGTTGCATCAGGATCCAAGAACTATCTATCCAGGAACTGGGTTTGTTGAACAGATTGGAAAGAGTGAGGGAGAGGGGTATAACGTTAACTTACCTTTGCCGCCTAGAACTGGTGATGAAACTTATCTTTATGCTTTGAGGGAAGTTTTCATTCCTTTAGCAGAGGAGTTTAAGCCAGAACTTATCGTAGCAAATGGGGGGAGCGATCCTCATTTCGCCGATATGCTTGGAAGTTTAGGGCTTACGGTAAACGGTTTCTTCAAGTTGTCTCGCACCATAGTCGAAGTAGCAGAGAAAGTTTGCAGTGGTAGGCTTGTGTTAATGCCTGGAAGTGGATATAATCCTACGGTTTTGCCACCTTGTTGGTTTGCACTCACTGCCGGAGTAGTAGGCTTAGAAACCATAAATGTAGGTGACCCTGCGACTCCGCCAGTAGAGCCTAACTGGGTTCGCCCAGCAGTGAAAAATACGTTAAAAGAACTAAGACGATTGCTAAAGAAATATTGGAGATGTTTTCGATAGTTAATCAGTTAATATTGCGGTCTCTGCATTTGACCATATAGAATCAGAAGATTTTTTCCTATATTTTTTCTGATGGTTTATTTGTGTTTCATTTGATACACAAGAAAACGTGGTCTTTGGGAGGCTTGGTTAGTTTCTGAATAGATAGTCTTCAAGATAGAAAATATTGTTGTAAATGATACAGTCTTGTTGCCATCTTTCAATAGAAGATAGAATAATGTTTCTGACGTTTTAAATGTTTGAATTGTACATACATTGAGAGCGAAAGGAGTGATACGATAGGATGTTAAAGAGAAAATACGTTGTAGGCGTTTAGTTGTTGGCTATGGTCTTGGTTCTGGGTGGCGGTCTCTTCTACTACAATATGGTGCGGGCACAAGGACCAGGGGAATATAATCCTTGGTACGACGTTACAAGTGAAATCGAGGGTGTTCCCGATGGAAAGATCAATATTAGAGACATTGCCGCGTTAGCTAGCAGATTCGGCACCGAATCCCCAGACTATTTTATAGCCAGAGCAGGCTTAACATACGATAGCGGATGGGTTAACATCACCGACAAGGCTGGACAATACTTCAACATAACCCACAACCTGAACAGCACAGATATAATCGTGGACATAACAGGAAAAACAACAGTAGAGGGTGGAGCTCACCAGAGACATCTTGGAGGAACAGGCTATGCATCAGGATGGAATGCAGTATATGGAACATGGCCTAATGAAGAAGCACATTCAATGACTCAGACGACCGACAGAGGATACGCAATAGCAGGTTACAAATTGGTTGAAGAAGCTAATAGGTTCTGGTTAGTCAAAACAAATTCTGTTGGAAACGTACTGTGAGACTATTCGTATGGTCCTCCCACGTCCTATGCGACATCTGTTGTTGGGACAGACGATGGGGGATACGCAATAACCGGCAACTTATATTCTAATCCGGATCATCCGGACATTCAGTTGGTTAAGACAAGCTCAATTGGTGGTGTGCAATGGATCCAAACATACGGATCCCCAGATACTGAAGATGTCGCGTATTCTTTGGTTCAGACAATCGACGGAGGATACGCAATAACCGGCTACACAAATTCGTTCGGTGCTGGAGGCTATGATTTTTGGCTGGTAAAAACTGACTCTGCCGGAAACATGGATTGGAACAAAACATATGGAGGTTCAAACGATGATGTTGCCCGTTCTGTGGTTCAGACATGCGATGGTGGATACGCAATAGCAGGCAGCACCAAATCCTATAGTGCTGGAAGCTGGGATTTCTATCTAGTAAAGACAAACTCGACTGGAGACATGGAGTGGAACCAGACGTATGGGGGAGCAAACACAGATGCCGCATACGCTATGATCTTAACGAACGACTGCGGATACGCATTAGCTGGCAGCACAGACACCCTTAGTGCTCCACCGTCTGCTTTTCTCCTAGTCAAGATGAACTCAACTGGTCACGTGCAGTGGAGCGAGACCTATGGATGGTCAGGTGTTGTTGGCCCAGCATATTCCTTGGTACAGACTGATGATGGTGGATACGCTATGGCAGGTACTACAGCGGCTTTTGGGGCAGGAGGTATAGATTGGTGTCTGGTCAAAACGGACTCGAGTGGCGATATGCAATGGAACCAAACATATGGAGGAACGAATGATGAGGAAGCATTCTCTTTAGTTCAGACAAGTGATGGAGGATACGCAATAGCTGGCTATACAGAATCTTTTGGCGCTGGAGGCCACGATTTCTGGCTTGTTAAAACCGAGGTTGAGTCTGGTTTAGCATGGACAGATTCTACCGCTGACACCATCACATTGTACAGAGGTGCAACCGACCCCTACTGGAACTATGTGCACGTCCGCATCTGGAGAATCAGAGAAACTCCATAACTCCCATTTCTGTAAACTAACGTCTCCTCCTTTTTTCTATAAGTTAATTGGAATTACAGTTTGTCAAAAACATAGTCGCCAAGCTATTCCACTATCTTGAAAACACATTATCAACTGATAT
>DXJM01000107.1 GCA_019057355.1 Promethearchaeota archaeon
ATTATTTAATTTCATAAAAGAAATTCTAAACTCTTTTAACTTTTCTTTTCTCAAGATTTCTGGGTTTAAAATTTCTTTGTTCATAAAAAATAAAAAAGTGAAGTGAGAGAAAACCATTGGAAGGTAAAAAATTGTATATATATGATGCAACGCTTAGAGAAGGAAGTCAGAAAACGGGGATAACGTTTTCACTAGAGGATAAAATTAGAATTATACAAAGATTAATTCAAGATCTTCACATTCCCATGATTGAAGCAGGATGGCCAGGATCAAATCCTAAAGATATAGGATTATTCAATAAAATTAAAGAAATGGGATTGAATGGGTCAAATATATATGCTTTTGGATCAACCCGGCGTAAAAATAGTGCTGTGGATGAAGATCCGAATATCCAAGCAATATTAGATGCTGATGTAAAAGGAGCCACAATAGTGGGAAAAACATGGGATTTACATGTTGAAGCTGCTTTAGAGACCACGCGTGAAGAAAATCTATTGATGGTTGGAGACACGATAGAATTTCTAAAAAAGAACGGCCTTGACATTATTTTTGATGCAGAACATTTTTTTGATGGATTTAAAGGCAATAAAGAGTATGCCTTGAAAACGATTCAAATTGCTAAAGAAGCAGGAGCATCGTGGATCGTGTTATGCGATACGAATGGCGGTTTATTGCCCCATGAGTTAAAATCTATCATTGATGAGGTAAAAAATAGAGTGAGAGATGTTCCCTTGGGGATACATGCACATAATGATTCAGGGATGGCAAATGCAATTGCACTTGAGGCATATCTCCAAGGAGTACGAATGATACAAGGGACCATAAATGGATTTGGAGAAAGATGTGGAAACACGGATCTCACGACAATCCTGCCAATATTGAAGCTAAAAATGAATGTTGATTGCATTAGCCTTCAAGACCTTCGAAATATGACGGAAGTTTCTCATTTCATTTATGAGATGGCAAATCTCCCTGGAGTTCCCGATCAACCGTTTGTTGGAAAAAATGCATTCTCCCATAAAGGAGGGATACATATTTCGGGCATCTTAAAAAATTCAAAAACTTATGAGCATGTAGACCCCCATGTTATAGGAAACGTTCGAGATATTAAGATGTCCGAATTAGCAGGGAAAAGTTCTGTCCTGCACATGTCAGAAAAATTCAAACTTCCATTGACTCCAGACAATCCAAAAGTAAAGGCAATTCTTAACGTTTTGAAGGAGAAAGAGAATCAAGGATATTCTTATGAAGGTGCCGAAGGATCATTGGAAATTTTAATGCGCAGCATGGATATGAATATTCAAGATCCTAATTATTATCGTAATAAGTTTTTTAATTTAGAAGGTTTTAGGGTTTTAACTGAAATGTATAAAGACACCTTATTATCTGAAGCTACAATTAAAGTTAATGTCGGAGATGACCATTTTCATACAGCAGCCGATGGGAATGGCCCCGTGAATGCATTAGATAATGCCCTCAAGAAAGCTTTAGTGTATTTCTATCCAGGTATCAAGGAAATAGGATTGTCTGATTTTAAAGTTAGAATTATCGATCAAGCAGGAACTGCTTCTATTGTTAGAGTTTTAGCGGAAACACATGATAATGAAAATGCATGGGGTACAATTGGAGCTCATGAGAATATCATTGTTGCATCGTGGGATGCCTTAGTCGATTCATACGTTTACAAGCTCTTAAAAGACAAGAGAAATTGGTAAGCTCGTTCTCTTTCTTACATTTTATTTTAACTAATTGCTGAAATAAGTCGAAAAATGGTTTTTTATCAAATCTTCTACCCCTTTAAATTCAGATATATCGATCAAGTTGTTTAGATCTTGAATTTCAACAAGTTCATTCTTGAATGTTGATTCAAATTCCTTGGTAAATTCCTTCATGTTCCTGGATAATTCAGGGCTTTTTTTATTTGTAGTCAGCAATACCGCAAAACCATATTCATTATTGTACTCAACAATTATATCTGAATTTTTCGTTTGCATTACATTGATTTGATTATTTGTATCAATAAACTCCCCTATGATGTGATTCAATCCAATCAAAATATTTCCCCATATTGATGATTCTGTTTTTGGTTGTTCATATTGAAATTTGTAAGAATAGAGTTGAACTCCAGATTTATGATAGATATTGATAGAATAGAGTTTATTTGTCAAGTTGACAATTGGCACTTTAGGATTTTTTAAATATTGAATTAATAAAAATAAGAGTAATAATTGTACTATTATGAAAAAGAATTCTCTGAAAATCACATGTCCCGTGAAGACATGAATTAGAAATATTAAAAGTGAGATGGAAAGACTAATTACTATAATGATCATCTTTTTACTTAAGGATTTATCTCTCGAATGAATGTGAATTATTAAGCTGAAATAAATAAAAGATATGATTAAAAAGCTACAAAATACAAGTATAACTATTTGGGCCATCATGCTAAATGAATAATTAATAACCATAAGATTGAACACTACGAAGGGAGTTGATTCACTTGAAGTTACATTTAAATTTACTGAACTAGGGATGATTAATGTTCCAATTAATAACCCATAAAAAAATACGAATATTATGCGAATTAAAAAGGTTTGTCTTCTGAAAATTTCATTTTGAGAGAGACTCAGTATTAGAGAGCCTAAAGTTAAAAATACAAAAACTAAAGAAACCTTGAACAATAAATCATTAATATTAGCTGGAAAAATGATTATTAAGGAAACAATAAAACAGGTTGGAAAGAGGAAACTTCCTATTATAAAGCAAATGCTATTAATTAGGAGATTCGATCGAGATACGTTGTTCTTGTAAAGGAGTCCTACAAAAACAGGAAGCATGACAATGGCTAAAATAGAAACTCCTAAAGATACGATATATAAAATAAAAAAAAATCTGTACATAATTGCATATGTTTTATTTTTATTCCTATTGTTATATATATGGTTTAAAATACTTCTTTATAAGTTCTTTGGCATTTCTAAATTGTGACACGTCAATAAGCGTGCTTGCATTCCCAATTTTTCCCAAGAGTTCTTTGTTAATCTCATTAAATTTTTCCATTAGATTTTTTACAGCTTTAGCAATAATGCGATTTTTTTGATTTGTTATCAACAGAACAGCATATCCATTGTCAGTATCATATTGAAAGACTAAATCTTGATTTTTTAATTTTATAAGATTGAGTTGATCTTTTTTATTAATGAAATTTGAAAGAATATGGTTAATTCCGATGAGGATAGATCCTTTTAAGAGATTTTCGTCTGTTTCTTTACCTGTTTTAAAATTGTAAGAAAAAAGCAGAATCCCGCTCTTATGAAAAATAATGAATTCATTAATTTCATTAGTTATTTCAATAAATGCATGAGGATTTTTAGCAATAACATAAATGTTCATGATAGAGCAAATAATATAGGTAATATTGCTTACTTCAGAAAATAAGAAAATTTGAGTGATCAAATAGCAAGTAAAAGATAATATAATGATTCCAAATAATAATAATGATATGAGTAAATATGTTTCTACATTTGAATTTGCTATTTTTGACCGGTTTTTCATATGAGCAGCAAAAATAAAAATTAATATCAATAGATCGAAAAGCACGATGAAAATTATCAAGAAGGGATCGAGAAAAATAAATACATTAAAAGTGCTTGTTTGAATGATGAGGGTTGAATCTTGAAAAAAAAGTAAGCTAATAATGATACCTGCAACCAAGCAGAGAGTGAAAAGAAGATTTTTTTTTATTTTATCAGATTCTAAGGTTAAAGAATAGATTATAAAAAGCAAGCTATTATTAATTATCCTTAAAATGATTGAGAGATTCCAAAATAAAAGCGAAAACACCTTACAAAATAACGTTTCTAGTGATAGATAAAAGAATAAAAAAAAGCATATTCCATAAAAAAAATAGGTAAAAATAAATAAAACATAGTTAGGGGATGTATAAAGTCTTTTATGATTAATGCTTATGTAAAGAATAGAACTAATAGATAAAAGGAATGAGATGGTTAATGGTATTATACCTATGATCAATTTTACAACCGAGTCATGTATAATTGGAATTCAAGTTTTAATATATATAGAAGTTAAACTTCATGATATAAAAATATTTTAGAAACTCACACTTCTTGCTAGCTAAATTTTCAACTTGACTTATTTTTTATCCACCCGACTTTATTTGCTTCAACTACATCGAATTCTGGAATATAAGGTTTAATATCTAATAATGGGGTTTTATCAAGAACATCTATATTTCTCACAAGAATCTCATTTTTTCTAATCTTCATGATTTTAAACACTGAATATCCAATGGGATTCGGGCGAAAAGGAGTTCTGATAGCAAAGACACCGTGAACTTTATTGTCAAGGAAAGGCTTAGATTGGAGGGGAACCGGAAGTTTTACCATGTCAAAATGATAGAGACAAATTAGATGGGAGAATCCATTTAAATCCTTTAAACCATCTTGATAATTAGGAAATATTTCAAGAATGCCTTCAGAGAGAGATTGGGAATATTGTATGGGCATTCCTTTTAGCTCCTTAAAACTTGAATGAATGATTCCAATTGGGGTGAAGCATATCTTATCTGGAAAAACGCGCTCTTTAAAATCTTTTATTTCTCTTTCAAGAATTTCCATGAGTAATTTCATACATGCGATTAAATAAAAAGATTTTTGAATCATGAAAAAGATAATTTGTTTGAAAATCTCGATTAAGTAGTGGTTTAGATGATGGATTTTGTCGACTTCCTGAAAAGGCAAGAAATTGTGGCAATTCTGAGTGATCATTATGATCTCGAAAATAGGGAGAGCATTTCAATTATAAATGAAATCATCGATGATCTACTTCAATTAAAGAATTTTGAAAATGACGATGATATCATTGGAAATCTTTATGAGGAAAAAAAAGATCTAATTGAAAGAAAAGTATTAGGAGAATATTATACGCCAAAAGTCATCGTAAAAGAAATATTAGATTCGGTTGGTTATAATTCTGAAGCTAATATTGATGAACTGAAAATCGGCGATATCAGTTGTGGTTCGGGTAGTTTTTTAGTAGAAGCCGTTAGAAGGCTTATTATTCGATGGAAAAAAAAACTGAACATTAGTGAAGTTTCTGAATTACATTTTGACGATGCCATCAATATCATTGAAAATGTCAAGGAGAATATTACAGGAATGGATATAAATCCCATTGCTGTAATTTTATGTCATCTTAATTTTTATCTCATTTTATTTGAGATCATTGATCTTATTAGAAAAAACCTGAAAGAGTATCCATTACCATTTTTTAAAATAAAAAATTGCTCTGCTTTAAAAGTTAATATTACTGAAGATTATGATTTTATTGTAGGGAATCCTCCTTATCTTTTCATTAGAGACATTCCTATTGACCAAAGAAAAATGATTGAGACAAAGGACTTAGAAACAAATAAAGGACAATATGATTATTTTCAAATCTTCATAGAATTGGGAGTAAAATTTCTTAAAAATCAGGGATATTTGGGATATATTGTCCCCGATTCATTTTTGACACTTTCAAATAGAAGGATTATAAGAAAATACCTGTATCAGACTACTAAAATAAAGGAACTGCATCATGTTGGATCGACATTTGAAGATCCAATTGTCTCTAACATCATTTTAATTGTTCAAAAAGAGTGTGATCGTGAAAAAAGAGATCTCAATCAAATTATTGTTAATTTCTTAAGAAGTGAGAATACTCATCCAAAAAAAATAATTCAAAAGCACGTTAGAAAGTGGAATTATGACTTTTTGATTCATTTGGATGAGAAGGATGTAGAGCTTTTATCATTTCTAAAAAATAACTTCCCAACATTAGAAGATATTATGAATTTAAAAGAATATAAAATCATGCTATTTAGAGGTGTCGAACTGGGAAAGGAAGGAAAGGTTATATATTGTAAAACATGTGGAAAATACATGCCACTACCAAGAAACAATTATGTTTGCTCTGGTTGTAATCGTATTTTAGAAAAAAATACAATTGAAAAGATAATTCATGAATCGCATGGAACAAAAAACCAAGAAGAAATCCCATATATTTATTCAATTGATCACTATCGTGTTAAAGAATACAAATATATTGATATTACTAAGAAGGGAATCAATTACAAGGATGTGGATCACTACAAGGAGAGGATTATCATTCGGCAAATGAGTAAAAATAATCAAATCTGTGCCACATATACAAAGGCACTTTCCCTGAATTCACAATCGTTTTATAACTTGAAAATAATTCGATCTCCTTTCCCAGAATTTAACAATTACTATTTATTGGGGCTTATTAATTCAAAATTATTGTCCTATTTTTTTATAAAATCGTTTGGATCATATAAAAAGTTATTTCCAAGAATTTTAATCGAAAAAATCAGGCAATTGCCAATAATAATTCCAGACACTAAAGAGGAGAAAGAATGGGTAACGCAAATAAGTTATAACGTGCAAGAGTTATTAAAATTAAATAAAAATAATATCAAGCGTTATCAAGAACTCCAAAAAAGAATAGATGAAATAGTTTTTGGATTGTATCATATCAATAAATCAAACCAGGGAGCTATTAATGCTACTTTCACTCATCTACATCCCTCCTTTTCTGAGAAGAAAAAATATCAATAAATCAAACCAGGGAGCTATTATTGCTGCTTAAACAGAGTAAATTTTCAAAAGGAAATATAAATTTAACAAGGAAATGAATTGATGGTTAATTTTATGACTTAATTAACCAAGTAGCTAGCTTTTTTGGAAGATAGAAACTTAAGTAAATCTCGATTGCTCCTGTAACGAATAATAAGCGTGCTATTAGCATTATAATGGTTTTAATAATTTCATTAGTAATCTCATTTAATAAACCAATATCCATTATTGCTCCTATAGAGAAAGAAATAAGTAATTATTAGCGTTATTCCCGCCGAGATTGTTTTTTTTTTATATTATTTGTTGTTTTAATTTTTATGAACATGATAGATCCTACAAAACATCCAAATGAGACCCAAATTACCTAAAACAATCCCATTATTATTTCGTCAAATGTTAAGATTATTATATTTTATCATGTATCTAATTATTTACACTAATATGATATTAACTTTCGAACATAAATAGTTGCCCTAGGATGAATAGCCCTTTCTGATTTAATTTTAATAAGGCATATCCTTGAATTTAAATTGAAATAAAGGCTATTAAATA
>DXJM01000108.1 GCA_019057355.1 Promethearchaeota archaeon
CCCTAAAATAATCTTTTAAAAATACTGAACGGTTTCTAAAAATATCTTGCTGTTTTTCTCGAGCAGACCACGAGGTCTGAAATTCAATAATTTTTTCTATAAAGCTACCATCAATTCAGGCATTTTCACTACTTCATCGATCTCGTGAATAATTCCATTTGCAAGCCCAACATACGAATTAATTATCAAAGCGTTATTTACCTTGAAGCCCTTATGGTAACTGACTTGAATGCTCTGTAATTGAAAAGTATTAACAGATTTCATTCTCATTAGCTCATTCGTGTTATATTTACCAGGAATGATGTGATATAACAATAATTCCTCCAAGGCATCGACGTCATTAAATAAAGCTGTTAATTGGCGCGATACAATCTTTCCGAACGCGTCATTATTGGGCACCAAGACGGTATATGGTCCGTGATCGTGTAACATGTCTATTGTTGTTGATAATTTTAACATTTGAAAAAAGGTATAAAACTTGGTCTCAGAATTGAGAATATCTATAATTTTTAGCAAAGTCTATTCTAGCTCACTTTACTGTAACTTTTTGAATTTGAATTTCTTAAAACCATATATAAATACCCAACTGGGTTATTTAAAACTTTGGTTCGATTTCATGGCGTTAAAATTATTAGATAAACCACCATTGAACCTTAATGAAAAAAAATGTGGAAAAAAAAAATATCAGAATACTTGATTTGGGAAATTTATTTTTTATATTCGGTATATATGGTAAATACTACCAAAAATCCGATGATTATGACTGCGATAAGTGCGCTGGTAGCTACAATGATGCTTCCCGCCGATTGTTTCAAAAATATTCCAAAGGATGCCCAAATAACAACTAATGAATATGCGATATCTTTTCGGACATGCAGGACAATAGCAGTCAACACGATTGCGACAATAATGACCACTAAGGTCAGTATCTCAGCACCTATTCCAAATGGTTCTACTCCTAGCTTGACTAACAATGCTGAGATGTTTGCGATTGTAGCGATGGTTATCCACCCTAAATATACACTAATGGGAACGTGGATGAACCATTTTTCCCCTCGAGAAGAATCTGATTTGCCTATGTCTAATCTAATGTATATCATGATTAAAGAAAGCAATAAGATGATCATGATGATCATGGATACTTCTACCATTAAAAAATGCCATGCGAAGATCCACGCGATGTTTGCAATGCTAGAAATGACGAAAAAATAGCCGATTTTCTCAATAAAATGCAGGTCTTCTTTTTCTTTCTTGAAAAGATCCTTTCCTTGATATATCGCGAAAATGACTAAAAGCAAGTAGATGATGCTCCAAATAGAAAAGGTAAGATTCGCAGGCACGAAAAGATTAGGATATAAGTCAGATATTTCACCCGTTGTCAAGTTATTTAATGGAAGCAAGACGGCAATCATGTTTATGATAATTGTAAGCACTACACCCAAAATGTTTCCTAATTGTAAGATTAATTTCACTTTTTCATTCATGCTAAATCACCAAAAAAGAAGGCGTACAGCCTTTCTTGAATTAATTAGCATGAATCTCAAGATAAACCTTACCCTTATAATTTAGACATTCCCAGAATATATACTTTAATCTAACCATAAAACTTCCACGAAATTTTCCTTAACTTAAGAACATGAATCTTCTAACAACATCCTGTAAACATGACCCCATTTATTATTGAATTACTAGCCTTTATATGATAGGTTGAGCCCGTTAAAAGCCTTTAATGAAAAAAGAATTAATTTGACAGCATGAACCCCAAATTAAATTTAGTAAAAAATAACCTATTCCAAGTGAGTTAAAAAAGAGAGAAAAAAATAACTTCTATTATTTTCCGCCCGCAATGTGAGGAAGAATGGTAACCTCAGACTCTGGACTTATTTTTGTATCGGAAGTGGCCTTTTTACCATCAACTAATATCCCAAAATATTTTCCTTCAAGATTCAACTCCTTTAATAAATCCCCAACGGTCATTGCTCTCTCGGGCGTTAACGTTTCATAAATTCCAGTGTCTAATAGTTCAGCTAACTGTTTTATTTTTAACACCTATTTATTTTGTTCTAAGTTACAAGTATTACTTTTAATTAATAAATATTTATGTTTCCTCCTATAAATTAGGTAAAGCATGAATCATGAATCTACACTAGATGACCATTAAAATTCACCAAGTCATGTTTGACAGAAGCAGTGATTCTTCATTTTACATCGAGCTTTAAAAAAACTATTTGGTTTTTATTATTGGAACACTTTTCATTATTGAGTAGAAAAATACAGAGAGTTGATCACATAATTTTAGATGAAGATAAATATATTGATTATACGAACTATCTGGATGCATTAAGAGACTCCGTAAGGATTATACAAAAAATTAAAGACCCGAGCGAAAAGAACAAGCAAATTCAGAGACTCGTCTCAGATGTCATTGAATTTTCAAAAGAAATATCTGAAACCGAAGATTATTTTGAAGCGGGAGAATTTTTATACTGGGCGGCAGAAATCGTGGAATATGTAGATTATAACAGGGCACTTAACCTGTATAAACAAAACATCAAAGTATGGGAAAAACAAATAGAATCGTGCAAGCGTCAAGCACAAATACGTGAAATTGCCGAAATTTATTTGAAAATTGCCGAAATTTACCGCGTAAAATTCGAGGATTTTAATTTAGAAAAGGAAACAATATTGAATAGCATCAAGCATCTGATTCAAGAAACCCACCTTCAACTAAATTTTAACGAATATCGAAAACTTGCTCATACCTACGAGAATATCGCGGAGTTATATCTAAAATTATTGGATTATGGTAATGCTATTGAATATTACTCAAAAGTAATTGAACTTGCAAGGGATTACGAATTCTATGACCTTTTATCCTTTTCTTATCAACAAGTATCTTCATGCTATGAAGGATTGGATGATTATAATTCTTCCAAGCATATAGTAACCGAAGGAATCGATTTTTTCAAAGAATTGTATACCCAATACGAAGAAAAAAAGGATTACATGGCAATATCGCAGGTAACGCAAATATTAAAAAATCTGAACCATATCATCGACGATCAAGAAAATTATGAATTTTATGCCAAAAAAGAAGCAAGTGCTTTCATAAAACTAGCAGAAAAACTTGAAAGAAACAAAAATGGCTACCAAAAAATGGCACGCTATTATCGAGGTGCTGCCCTCTGTTATAAAGGTCTGA
Source organism: Promethearchaeota archaeon (assembly GCA_019057355.1). GTDB lineage: Archaea > Asgardarchaeota > Lokiarchaeia > Sigyniarchaeales > SOKP01 > FT1-020. The sequence continues at coordinate 3,203 of DXJM01000108.1, forward strand.
AAGATAATCTGATCGAATCTGCTTCTTGTTTTATTTTGGCGGGTAATTATTCTGAAAAAGCAGGTGATTTTTATAACGCGGCTGTCAATTACATCGATGCGGGGGACATTTTTAAGGACCTTCTCAACTTGGAAATGGCATACAAGCATTATATCAGGGCAGGAGATAATTTTTGGAGGTTTGAAAAAATCAACAAGTCAACAGAATGTTATTTGAATGCATACGATATCGCAATAGAGGGGAAATTTGAGTTCAACCGTTTTGGCATTTTCAACCAAATCGTCAGAGGGCTCAACAAGATAGCTGAGGATGGTTTAAAAAATCAAGAATTTTTCACGGCGGCATCTCTCATCCTGGAAAGTATTAAGTTTTATGAACAATTAGACATTGCAAACGATTTAGTCCTGAAAGAAATGGTTCGCAACGTGTATAAATACTATTATCGCGCCGCAAACCTGAAACAAATAGGATTTTCCCACCTGGTGAACTCTTATTTTTTAGCCGCTATTTCGAGCATACTTATAGGGCATACAACCAAGGCGAAAGAAATAATGGCTGAAATTGACTCAGATAATTATAGCGTGAATAATTATAAAAAGATCATCGAAATCATCATTGAATGGATTTCAAGTGGGAAAGAAGTGAGATGGGAACATTTTCCCTATAATTTGAAGAGAGTCATGAAAGGTTCTGAGGACATATTATATCTTCTAAAATTATTTCGGAACAACATGCTGATTAACTATAATGCTGGACCAAAATAGCAATTATGAAACCATGCATGGCAAAAAAAAAAAAATAATCATAAGCTTTGATTTAGACTACACGCTCATCGATAATACTGAAGGAATAGTGAATTCTTTTCATCATGCCACGAGCGTGCATGACATTCCAAAAATCGACGATGATCTCATCAAAAAAATGATTGGAATGCCATTGAATGAAATATTCTCGCGCAGTTGCAATCTCGATCCCTCCCTCCTCATAACTTCCTTTCGAGAATTTTATGGTAATGAGGGTATATATCAGGTCAAAATGTACCCAGGCATCATGGAAAAACTGAAAGAACTAAAAACAAGCTTTTTATTAGGAGTAATCACCAGCAAAAGACAGGACATGGCAATAAAGCTATTAAGGTACCTGAATATCGACCATTTCTTTGATTACATAATCGGTGAAAATGAGGAAATAAAAAGCAAGCTCGACTTGAAGTTAAAAAATATATTGTATTCAGCGTATTCCGACCACGAGTTCGTGATAGTCGGAGATCACCCAAAAGATAAAATGCTTGCCGAAATGTTTGACTGTCCTTTTATAGGGGTGTTGACCGGACATCATTCAGCCGACCAATTAAAAAGAAAAAATGATAAAAAATACCTTATTTTAGATGGAGTAGCGAATATCGATAAATTTCAGGTGTACTCTCTTTTTGAGAACTAAACTCGCAGTCCTGATCGATGAAGAACGCTCGAGAATCAAGGGTATTGTCCAAGGGAACAAACTATTTAATGATGGTGCACTATTATCTAAGACGGGATTAAATATAATCGTGATAGTAATTCTACATTTATGTAAATATCTTCCCATTTTTATACCTCAAGACAAAATGATCTCAATAAAAAATTAACCGTCCATTGATCTCCAATTATCTTCTCGTGTTTCCTCAAGAACTTGCCTTCCCTCGTTGAATTGAGTAGATATTTTACATTTCTGTCCTAACATTTACTATAGTAAATTCTACTGGAAAAATAACAAACCTTTTAAATAAAACTGCGTTAAAATGATATTAACGTTTTACAACTATAATGCGTTCTTTACGGTCGTAAAATTACGTTATGAAAATCTTTAAATATGTAGAAAGAAGAATGTTCTATATTTAATAACAATAAAATCTAAAAAAAAAAACTAAGTGAAAAAAAAAATGGAAAGAAAAAATATAAGAATTATTGCTGTAGTGGTAGTTGCCGCAGCTATTGTTGGCGGTAGTATCGGGGCATATGTTTTTATCTTTGCTCCAGGTGCAGGTCAATATAATTGGTCCGCTGCAGATTGCCCGGGTGCTCCTTCCACAATAACAGCGGATCAGATTATTAAGATAGGGGTTCTTGGTGATCTTAGTGACACAACTGGTAAAGGAGCATATCAAGGTGCTTGGCTTGCTGCTAGAGATCTAAATTTAGAAGGAGGAATAATAGTTGATGGTAAAACATATTATTATGGGATCACATCTGAAGATACTCAGGAAGCTGCTCCTGCAATAAATACCCAAACCGGTATAACTGCTGCTGAGAGGCTTATAAATTATAAAAATGTTCAATATACTCTCGGTGGTTTTAGAACTGAATATGTCCTTAGTTATTTAAATGTTCTTTTTCCTGAAAAAATTCCATTCTTTAGCTGTGGTGCAGCATGGGACACTTTTACAACTACCTTAGTACCTTATTTTTATAACGGTGGTAATGCTGGTCCTCCTCTAGGAGTTCTTCCGCCATATAAATATTTCTTCAGACAAACACCCTTATCTCTTTCTGAAATGGCAGATCAAATAGCAGACTATATTATCTATTTAACAAACTCTTCCTTCAATAATGGATACAATATTACGAAATTTCACATAATAAGAGAAGCACATACTTGGAACGCAGATGCACTAAGTGTAATAAATACTACTCTAAGTAATAATCAAATATTTAATTTAACAGAAGGTGTCTACGCACAATTTAATCCGGCAGAACCAACCACTTGGGATTCAGTTATGAGTACTTTTATAAGTAATGTTAAAACTTCAGATGATACTAACCAAAGTGTTATCATTCCGTTCATTTCAGGTTCAGGTGGTCAAACTTTTATGGAAAAATATGCAACTGCAGGGACAGGTCAACCAAATTCAATTGTATGTGGAATTGATGTTCAGTCCCAAAAGGAAACATTTTGGAGTCAGACTTCAGGTAATTGTAGATATGAGGTATGTTATGTTACGGTTAAAGAAAATGTTGCAAAAACTCCTAACACAATTGATTTTTGGAATAACTATACTACAAAATGGTCTGAAACTCCATCCTATAATTCCTTTGGAGCATATGATTCAATTTTAGCAATGAATTGGGCTATAAATGAGTCACAATCTTTTGATCCAGATGTAATGGTCACAACACTAGAAACTCTTAATGGAACAGATTATTTTGAAGGTGTAGGAAGTCGAGTTGCTTATAATCCAACTAACCATGCCATCATTAAAGGATATCCACATGGCACTGGAATGTTAGTACAATGGGTAGACGATCCTAGCGATGGTGGAACATGGACCTGTCTTCCAACATTTTGGGAAGATAGTGGAGTACCGGGTAATCCTTATGATATCTATCCTAAAACTTTAGCCGAAGGAGACATTATAATACCCTCATGGTGGCCTTCACCTTAATAAAAATTAAATAACTTTTTTTTTTTAAAATTTTAAAAAATCTTATTAATTTAAAAAAAATGAAAAATATAAATGAAACTAATAAAAAATTAAAAAAATTGGTGTATTGCTATATCTCTTGATGTGCTCTTAATTAATGGAATTATTTTAGGTTCTGTTTATGCTCTACTTGCATTAGGATATTCTTTAGTCTACGGAGTTGGAAAAATAATGAATTTAGCTCACGGAGCATTATATATTCTCACAGGTTATTTTATTTATTGGATTTTAAACGCTGGATATAGTCGTGGTGAAGCAATATTATATGCTATAATTTTAATCACTCTAGTCGGAGCGCTTGTTTATTTATTACTAATTAAACCCTTGCAAAACACTCCATTAGGAGTTTTAATAGTTACTTTCGCTTTAGCTTATTTAATTCAAAATTTAATATCATTTTTTATGGAGGCGCCCGCAGTAACTATTCCAGGATTATTTAGAATTCAATTATTTCCAGGATCTCCTTATGAGTGGAGGGATATATTCAGAAAAAAACAAAACTCCATTAACTGACCGCACTCGTATGCCATCTTCTTCTTGAA
>DXJM01000109.1 GCA_019057355.1 Promethearchaeota archaeon
AATAATATATACAAGTAATATTGGCGTAATACAAGCATATCATGATCTTGTTAGGATAAAATTTGAAATTAATTGCACTCTCGTCGTATTTTAATCATTGATTTCCTTTCTTCCAAATCGTTCGTTATGATCGAACTAACAACGATTATACTTCTAAATTTAAATAGTGTGATTATTATGTATTTTATGTCAAGGAGTAATAGAATATGGAAATAGACAATGCTAACAAGGGAAGTTTAGAATCTCTCGAAAAGGTTGGAAAACCCTCAGATCTTATAATGGTTAGAGCTATTATAAAATGTAATACGTGTGGGTTACATAAAAAATTCAAAAATCAATTCTTTCGAAGGGATTTAGAGTTACTTGTTGTGGCTCTAAAAGTCTTTGACTGGATGACTTGTTCTCGTTGTGGAGAATTATTTCAACTTGATTTAGAGTTCGTTATTTAGCAGAATTCTTTTTTTCAGTAATTTTAAAGCGGTAAAATCCTTGCACGAAACTTCAAAAAAAGAACTAAACACCTGCAATCTTAATTTTATTTTTTATACTTCAAGTTTAATTTCACCATACGTACCCCCACCTCCGGGAGTATATTGAATCTCATCATTTCGAAATGCTCTTATGATTTCTGCCACGTGTTCCTCTTTTTTTTTAATTTCATCAATGGGAATATCGACTAATATTGAAAATTCATCGCCTAATTTTTCGATCATGGTATCATAGATCTTTGAGACAATTTTACTGTTAGTACTTTTAATATTTTTGACTGATCTGATGATGTCCACCAGGGGTATCGCATTTATATAGGGAGGTCTATGATCTGGATGCTTTGGCACTTTGTGTTGCGAAATTATTTCTATCCTTTCTCTCACGCCTAGTTTAATTTTTACTTTTTTATTCAGTTCTTCGTTACATGCAGGACAGGTCATTTTATTTTTAGATACTTGATTAATATATTCAATTTTTGCTTTTTCATAATTATTAGCCCGATACGTGATAAAATCCTCGGTAATGAAGAACTGGTTTAATACAATTTCGCTTTGATTCTTCAATTTCTCAAAGATTATACGCCTTCTACATTTATTACAGAACATATTGTAATATTTCCCTAGTTTTGGATGCAAGCCAACATTTAAAGTTACTTTTCGACCACCTTTTCTTACTAACGCTAATTGAATTTCTTCAAAGGTAGGATTGTCAAGATCAAGCTTGTTAAATTCCCTTCCCAATGCGCGTGGTCCTTCCGAATGAGCATCGGAATTACTGAGAAATGTGATATTTTTAAGGCAATCTAATCTATCGGCAAGATTGGTGTTTGCAGACAATCCTAACTCTAAAAACGATACTTTTTTGAAAGCATCCTGGTAGCATGCTTCAAGGGTTTGGAACTTATTTTGCCGGAATATTGATTTAAAAGGAGTAAAAGCATGTGCAGGGCCAACGAGGGCTCCTGCATCGGTAACAATATCGACCAGCTCGGAAGGGGATAAATTTACTCTCGCCCGACCCCCCCATTCATCTAAAATATTTTTTGAATGCGGTGCTAATTTCTCTTGCACTTCCCTTACTGAGGAAAAATCTGGAAATAATACCACCTCATGAACACTTTCTCTATCCTCAATTTCAGCTTGTAAGATGAAATTTATTCCTTTATATGAAAATGCACCGTTAGGTTCTTTTGTAAGATTTGATTCTGCATATTTTAACCATTTAGGTTGCAAAATATCTCCCGTTCCTAAGATGTTCAATCCCTTCTTTTTACATGTATGGATCATGTTATCAAAATTCAAGGATTTGGATACAGCAATTGAATGTGGAGAATGGATGTGTAAATCTGCATTAAAAATGTCCATGAGATATTAAAACCATGATTGAATATAAACCTTAATTCAATTCTTATTAATTCTTCAATTATTTTAGAGATAACATAATGAAAAATGAAATTGAATGAATTCATGCACTCATCATTTTGTCGTGAACTTGATCGCTTAATAAAATGCGGAAATAGTTCTTGGTATCTTTATAAATAACACTTTCTAATTTTCCCTCTACTAAGACATTCTCTCCCTCAAGAGCGTGTTCACAAAATCTTCCTCTAAATGAGTTTACTTCGATGATATCTTGCATTTTAATATCATTAACGATCGAATCATTCTTGATTATGGCGGATACATTAATTTTATAGGAGCAAGGGGTAAAAATGGAATCATTTGAGTTTATTATCGTAGCCTTTACTTTAATTCTTCCAAGATCCTTGTATTGATAATCATCATAATCTCCTTGCCAGTCTCGAGGACTTTTTAGATACCTGATAAAAAATTCAAACCCTTTATACATGCCTTGATGGAGTTTTCTCCTTTCACATTGAAGAAAGTTATCAAAAGGAATATCTGAGCCCCCCACCCTCCAATCATAATGCACTTGATATTCTTCTAACGTGTATTCCCTGCAAAAATTGTTTCTATTCTTGATAATATCGGGAAGTGTTTGTTGAAAGTTCAAACTAGTATCGGTTCCATATATCATGATATCAATATCAGAATGATCTTTATTTATACCTATCATTGGGGATCCGGTGATTCCAATAGATCCCTCTGGAAGGTTTCCCTCTGCTATAAATAATTCACATAATTCAAGGGAGCATTTCTCTAATCGTGATAATCCTTTTTTAATGTTCAATTCAGCGTAATAGTCTCGTGGAGTATAAATTTTTAAGATATCCTCATTTTTTACTCCCTGCAACTCTAAATCAAATTGTTCTGAATGGAAGAGATATTTAGGATGGTGTATTTTTAAAAAGGAATATCTTTCATTTAAATCATAGATCTTCTTGTATTTTATTCCATTTTTTTCACGATCTCCATCAGGATCGGGATAAAATCGTATGAAGCAAATTTTCCTGTCTTTCGGATGGTGCACTCCTTTAATGTCAAAAAAAAGATGGTCTTTTTTAGTTTCTAGATAATCTCCTTCAATTCCTTTTTTAAAATTAAGATCAGATGTGTTCACATGAAATAATTATCTTGAAGGAGTTTTAAAGTTTATTTGTTGCTTAGGGGGTTTTTTAGATGGTTCCTTGGCTTTTATAGTTTTTCGAACAATGTCTTGGAATTCTCGTTTCTCTTTTTCAAATGCTCTTCTATCTTTCTCTAATTTTTCTCTTTCTTTTCTAATTTTATTTTTTTCATCTTCAATTTGCCTTCTTTCTCGTTCCAATTCCCTTTCCTCATTTTTTGTTTTATCTTCAATCTTTTTTAATTGTGATTCTAAATCCTTATATTCATTATTCAATCTTTTGATGTCATCACCAAGTATTCGTTTTTTGCTTTCTAAATCATATTTCTTATCTTCTAATTGGGGTAATTTTTTTTTAGATTATTTAGTTGTGATTGATAATTTTGCTTTTCTCTCTCCAGGTCTCTTACATCTTTTTGAGTTTTATCCTTTATTTTATCTAGCTTGAACTTTTGCTTTTCGATAACATGCTCTTTTCTTGCGAGATCATCATCTTTATCCATCAATAATTTCTTTTGATCTTCAATCTTTCTTTTTTGGTTGTTCAACCGGGATTCTTCCTCGTCAATCTTTCTTTTCATGTCATCAATTTCTTTGGCTAAGTATACTTTTTCATTTTTAAGACCTTTATAGTCCTCTTTCAATCCTTGTAATTTACGTTCAAGATTGTCAATATTATCTTTTAGCACTTCTTCTTTGCGTTCCATTCCAGGGAGTTTCGTTTTAATATCTTTAATGCGTATTTGGGCCTTCTGTTTTTCTATATCTAGTTTTTGTTTTTCATTTTGTATGTCTTCTCTAAGTCGCAATAATTCTTGTCTATAATTTTCGAGTTCGGCATTTTTTTTATCCAATTCCAAGTTCTTTGATCGGAGCTTATTTATGTATTGCTTTTTCTCATCTTCAATTCGTTTCTTTTGATCTTCTATATTTTTTTGGGTTATTGCTAGATGATCTTTCAGGTTATCACGTTGTTCAAGTAGTTTTCTGATTTCAAGTTCCCGTTCTTTTCTCATTTTTTCAAGATCTCTAATATTCCCCTGATATTCCTCCATCTTTTTTATAACTTTTTCCCAGTCCGCCTTCTCCTTTATTAATTTCAATCGTTCATCCTTAATTTTTTTTAACAATTTCTTGTCTTGAATTGGTTCTAATTCATCTTTAGGAATTTTCTCTTGAATTTCAGAGGTGGGAGGTATTTTATCCTTCATCATTTAATAAATCACTAATATCTTTGATTAATTTTATCATCTAAATTTTAGATATCTTTAATCTTAAAAAAAACCACTTGGTATAATAGTGAAGAAAATATTTTAATGAGTTCTATTTATATAAATTTGAGTTATTTTACTATCATATTACTAGTTGAATCTTAAAAAAAAAAATGCATGATTGTAAGATGTGAATAAGATATGGATTTTGATGAAGAATATGATGAAGATTTTGACGAAGATCTTGATGAAGATCTAAACCTTGACGAGTCAGAAAAGTTAAAAATTAAGAGTCCTAACGATACGGGAAAGAAAATCGCTCTATATTTCATTTCCACCATAGGTCCTGGAGAAAAGAAACAAAAATTAGTAGTATATACAGGTAATATTGTTGGACAGATTAAAGAAACGGTTGGGAATTTATTTGCCTTGAATCCTTCAGACTTTCATTTATCACACGGGGGGATAACTTTAGATGAAAATAATCCGTTAAGTGAATATAATGTTAAAGATGGTGATGATCTTCTTTTGATCCCCGCCAGTATTGCAGGAAAGTCACCCTAACTTAACTTATTTATTGATTTTATTTCATATATTTTAGCCTTAATCACTCTATTTTTGTCTGCCAACATAAATAAAGGGTCATATTTCTCTAGAAATATTTAAAAACACATTAGATTAAGAAGTATAAGTGGCTATATGAGACATTAATTTTATATAG
>DXJM01000110.1 GCA_019057355.1 Promethearchaeota archaeon
AATTTGAGTAAATATGGGAATCTTTAAAAAATCAGATGCATTTTGAAAGTAATTCTGATATGTCCACTATTTTAATATTTTCGGCATCGCTTTCTGGAACGCCATGAGCCAACCCTAACTCGCATAAAGGGCATGCTGATACAATTACACGGGTTCCCGTATTTTTTAATTCATCAATTCTATTTGCTGCCTCTTTTAATGCGATCTGTTTATCTGCCCAATGGAGAGTTCCGCTCCACCCACAACAATGCGTATTTTCCTTATTGTGAAGTGGCTCAATAACTTCCAATCCCGAAATCTCATGACATAGATTTCTTATTGAAGTTGAATCATTTTGATTTCGTGCAAGATGGCATGGATCGTGAATCGTTACTTTCTTGAATTCATCGGGGAGAGTGTCATTAAGCTTAATCCTTCCCTCTTTTAGTAATTTTGACATGTATTTTACAATATGAATTATTACTACATTCAAATCGACCCCAAGCGACTCGTATTTCTTGGTGAGCGTTTCTACACATCCAGGGCAATCCGAGACAACGATCTTAGCACCTGTTTTTTTGATTAAGTCTTTATTTTTTTCAGCTAACTCTCTGGCAACATTGAGGTCTCTGATGCTGAATGCCGGTGCTCCACAACAAGTTTTAGTTTCCAAGTTAGTAGAATACTTTACCCCTGCTTTATTCAAGATTTTAATATATCCTTTTACCATTTCAGGTAACTTCATTGATTGGCATCCTATATAGTAATAGACCTCATCCGTTCCATCAGTTTCTATATTTTCGATTCCTTTTTCATCATGAGTTTTAAAGATGTTAACATCCTCAGTTGTTTCCGTTCTTTTAAGTTTTTCAATCTGGACTTTACAATACTCGGGCATCAATCCTTTTTCATTAAGGTCATCTCTGACAGTTTCAAGCAAGGAGACGACTGAAAATTCAAAAGGACACCATATTTTACAGTTTTCTTCATTTGAACACTTGTACATTAAGTCTATAAATTCCTTATTCTCTTCTTTTGAAGGATCTATTTTCCCAACTGATAGGAAATATCCGATTCGGGATTTATAGGCGGGGCTCATCGTTTCTTTTTGAGCAGCTTGCAGGGTTCCGCAGTCAAACCTGCACATGTTGGGGCAGAGCATGCAGTTTGCCAGGTTTTTCACATCTGCTTTATAGTCTCCTTCTGGAAAAAAGTTCTTGTTTTTTGATGCAGCATTTTTTAACAATATTGCCTTTATCTTTCTCTCTGCCTTTTCAAGTAATGAAACCATCCATGGATATTTTTTTAACGTGTCAAATATAGACATTTATTGCTCACCCTCCTTTATTTTCCAAGTATTCAAGTATATTTTTCCAGGATTTAAGATGTTATTTGGATCGAGAATATTTTTGATCTTTTTCATTTTATCTAATCCAACAGTTCCCCATTCTCTTTCCATCCAATGACTTCTTGAAATCCCCACACCATGATGGTGGCCAAACGATCCACCAATGTCCAAGACTGTTTTTACTGTCGTGTTCCAACATTGTTGATAAAACTCAAATTCAGATGTCCCTTTTGGGGGAACCCCTCCAAAGGTAAAATAGTATCCAACGCCATTGGAATAAAAATGAGACACGTGTGCGGAAATGAGGAGATTTCCCATAATTTTACTTGTAGCCTCTAATACCGCGTGATAGACCTCTGCAGCCTTTTCCCACATGATTGCTATTTCAATTGTATCCGCAACAATTTTATAAGGTGGAAACATTGACGTTTCTTTAACATTAAACCTCGTTTCAAACCAATGCTCGACTGGTTTTACTCCACAATCAATGCCTGAATGTTCTTCGCATGTTTTTCTGGTAATTTTTTCTTCTAAATCAACGAGATCGGATTTTCCCTCACATACAAAAATTGTCATTACCTTATCCTTGGCCTTTCCTTCTTGTTCAAAATGTCTATTGGTCTCTGCGACGTCGTAAATCCTTATAACCGCTGGGAATACCATTTCTCTTAAAATTAACCTGCAGGCTTCTAAAGAATCCTCTATTTTGGGAAAAGCATACGAAATTAAAGCCCTTTTTTGAGGAAAAGGCCATATTTTTAAAGTAGCTTTTGTCACGATTCCAAGCGTTCCCTCCCCTCCTATAAATAATTTATCAAGTTGAGGACCTGTTGAAGCTCGAGCAATGGTCTTAAAATGAATTATTTCTCCCTGTGGAAGGACGACTTCCATGCCCAATACGATATCTTCAATCTTGCCGTACTTGGTTGAAAACTGTCCTGCTGCTCGATGGGCAATCCATCCTCCCACTGAAGAAGTATATATTGATTGGGGGACGTGACCTCCAGTGAATCCTTTTGAATTTAAGATGCGTTCAAGATTCATACCATTAATTCCCGCTTCAACTGTTACGGTTAAATTTTTATCATTTATTTCAACTACCCTGTTAAATTTTTTCAAGTCAAGGATGATCCCTCCATAAATGGGTATGGATCCGCCAACTACTCCAGAACCCTCCGCGAATGGAATTATTGGAATCTTTTCTTTATTGGCTAATTTTAAGATTCTTGATACCTGGTCCACATTTTCAGGCCATACGATGAAATCGGGTTTTCCTGCAATTTTTCCTTCTATCATCCAATTTAACGTGATTAAACTTGAATCATTAGTGTAAGCAAGGAGATCTATCTCCTTATCGCTAACATTTCCCGCCGAGACAATATTACCTAATTTTTTCTTGATGTCTTCTTTATCTTCAATCTGACATCTCTTTTGATTATAAATCAACTCAAAATCTTCAAAGTTCATGAAACTCGTGACCATTTTTTTATTTTTTTCAACTATAACAATAAGAATAATCGCATATATAAATAAAGATTTATGTCTATAAAGACAGATACATTGAAAATATCATGAGGTACAATAATGACTAGTAAATGGTCTCTCCTGTTGTTTTATTCACTTTGAAATGTCTCATTCGTGGAGAGGCTTGAGCTATTCCTTCGCTGTTTAATATTTTTTCGACTATTTCTTGAGGAAACAAGAATTTTGCCAAATGTATGATCGTTTGTTTTGATTCAATGCAATTCAAAAGTTTTAATGATTCTACTGAATAAAACAATTCACTGATGAGATCAAAATTTGTATCTCTTGAAAAATCCAAGAACTCCAGGTTTCTATAAATTCTTGAGATAATACTGTCTAATAGATCGTGATCCTTTAGTTTCTCAAGAGTATTTTTCATGAAATTAATGAATATGACATAGTAGGATGATTCGGATGTTATGAAACCGTCCCTGTATTGTTTTATTCCTTCAGGGGTTATTCGCAAGTCAATTTCATCAATTATTGCTTGAATTTTGTGTTTCTCGACTTTTTGATAGACATTAAGGAGAGTATATATCTTTAAAATCACGACTAGCTGTGAGGTTTCAAAATTTTGATAATAGTTAGATTCTAAAACTCGCGAATGCTCTCGTATTATTTCTTTTACTTGCTCCTCATCTAACCATAACCCCGCCATTTCCGTCGATTTAAGGTAGTAATATACTCTATCTGTAGCTTCAAAAAGTGGTGCTTCAAATTCATCTACACTTTCTTCATATAATTCAAGTAAAAACGTTTTTATCCTATTGTTATCAATTTCAACGTCTAAATGCCGTGCTAGATAAAGGCCACAAAAATAGAGATCGGGATTTTTTAACGTTATTAAAGGGACAGAAGACAACCATTCATCGATATTAGTTTTGAGATACGTTTTGATATGGGAAAAATCAAATCGTTCCGTTATGTTAAAAAAGTCGAGAATCCGAAAAATAGAATAAACTAATTGAAGTTTATCCCTTAGGTCGTCTAGATCTTCTAAACTTTCAATTTTCCTTTTATTATCCCTGAATTTTTCAATGATTTTTTCTTGAATGTGGATATATTTTCTGAGGTTTTCTACTTTTTCAGGTGACTTTTGATATAACTTTTTTAAATCTCTCAATTCTAGGATAAATTCTGTCGGAAAAAATCCTTTATATTTTAAATTTAATATTATGACTGCAGCTTTAGTCTCAACGAGATAATCAACAATTTGCTCTAAAAACAATTCATATACTATTGGAGCAAATTTTTTTGAATAAATATCTAAGGAAGAGGTAATTTCATTAAGAGAGGAAACATCTTTTTCAATGAACTTAATTTGGAAGTAATTATCGATTTTTTCATTATTAAAACCGATATGCATTAGTTCAATTTTTAAAATCGAAAGAATTTCTTCATTTATTTTGCTATAAGTTAAGTGATCAAGCCCAGTTTTTTGAATATAGTCATTTATTTTTTCAAAAAAATATACATCAATTTGATTGTAAAAATCCTCTATTGATGACTCGAAATACAGAGTGAGAATGTTGAATAAACCCTGAAAAATCATAATCTTACCTGAACAATTACTTCAGTATTTATATTAAATTTGTTATTAAATAATAAATCTTGAATAAAATTAATAGATAATGGTTTTAAAACTGAATTAAAATCGCTTTTACTACTATCTTATTGAAAAAAAAACTTCACAAATAGTGATCGCATGAGTAATACACTCAAATATTGAAAATCTTAAAATGTCTTTTGTTATTTTTTAACATAAAAATATGACAATAACTTAATTTTATGTGTGGAATCTTTGGAATTGTAACAAATCAAAATATTTCAGTTGGAAAAATTGCCCTTGATGGAATAAAACGTTTGGAATATCGTGGATACGATTCTTGTGGCATCGTTTCACAACATAAAGGTAAATTGTATATCAAAAAGGACTCTGGAAAAATAGATGATATACATAAAAAAATGAAATTAGATGATCTTCCAGGTAAACTAGCATTAGCACATACAAGATGGGCTACACATGGAGCTCCCACAAAAATAAATAGCCATCCCCAAATCGATTGTTCAGGCAAGATTGCTATTATTCATAATGGAATCATTGAAAATTTCATTGAACTCAAGGAACACCTCATTTCCAATGGACATGATTTTAAATCCGAAACCGATACGGAGGTCATCCCCCATTTAATTGAAGATGCAATGAAGGAAGGATTATCATTGAGATCTGCCATTTTTAATGCACTTAAAAAATGCAAGGGTGCCTATGGAGTTGCAATATGTCATGCGGATCATCCCGATGAGATTTTTGTGGTGAGAAAAGAATCTCCTTTGGTGGTTGGAATTGAAGAGGGAAAAACAACATATTGTGCGTCTGATATTCCCGCATTTTTACCTTATACGCAAAAATGTTATATTCTTGATGATGATGAAATTGCGATTTTAAGACCCGGTGAAGTAGAATTTTTAGAACTAAACTCCGAAAAAAAAGTTAAGAAAAATGCTATACATGTTGATTGGAGTATTGATGCTGCTGAGAAAGGCGGATATGAACATTTCATGCTAAAAGAAATATATGAACAACCTGAAGCATTAAAACGAACCTTAGCAATTCCACAAGCAAGCATTGAAATTTTTGCCGACATGCTTCTTTCTGCTAAAAATGTATACATCACTGCTGCAGGAACCTCATATCATGCATCCTTAGCAGGAAAATTTATTATTTCAAAATTTCTTGGTAAATATATTCAAGAAATGGAATGTTCTGAATTTCAAACTCAATTGAAAGATTGTTTGGAACAAGATTCTTTAATAATCGCACTGTCGCAATCCGGTGAAACTGTAGATACTATTGAAGCAGTTAGGTGGGCAAAGGAAAATGCAAATGTAAAGATATTAACAATTACTAATGTAGTCGGCTCCTCATTAACACGATATTCAGATCACGTTATTGTCACTCAAGCTGGACCTGAAATTGGAGTTGCTGCTACAAAAACATATACCACTCAAGTGCTTACTCTTGCTTTAGTGGGTATAACAATTGCACGGAAAAGAAATGTTATTCCTGCATCTGAAATTGAATGCTACCATGAAGCTTTAAAAAATACTCCCGAGATCGTCAAAAACTTTTTAGCTAACAACATTCATTTGATTAGAAATATTGTTAAGAATTTGGAAAAAAGTCTTAATTTCTTTTTTTTATCACGCGGTATATCAATTGCTACTGCAAAAGAGGGGGGATTAAAGATGAAGGAAATCGCATGTCGTTTCATTGAAGGATATTCTGCGGCTCATGCGAAACATGGTCCCATTTCTTTGGTACGAAAAGGATTTCCTATCATTTTCATAGCTCCTCCTGATGAAACCTATCAGAGGTTAATTGGAAATGTTGCAGAATTTAAAGCGCGGGGGGGGAAAATCATATCTTTAGTAATACAATCAGATAAGATTATTGCTGACATGAGCAATATTACCATTCCTATCCCGCAACCGGGAGACAAGTACCATAATTTAATCAGTCCAATCACATTTATCCCCGCATTACAGTTACTTGCTTACTATGCTGCCTTAGAACAGGGTCTTGACCCTGATAAGCCGCAAAATCTAGCTAAGACAGTTACTGTTCATTAAAATCTCCATTCCTAATAGGAAGGATAAAGTAACGGACAGTATTCATGGTTAAAGGGTATATTTATTACAGACTGTCTTTCCTGTTACTATATAATAGTTAGTTTATAAACCCTCATTAATCATCTTAGCTATTTCCTCTTCTGATAATTGCTTTTCTGAATGAAAATCTACTTTCCCTTGTTTAATTTTTTTTCCAAGAACTATCCATGCATAAAATTGAGAAAATGCAAAGCTCACAGAAAGGCAAAGATTTATCGAGTTATATATCTCCGGGATATAAGTCGCTTTTAAAAATGAGTTCAATAATCCATGTATTGGAAATAAAAAAGCTTGAATGCTTAAAAAAATCGCTGAAATCCCGATTAATTTATATCTCAATAATATATTTTTGTCAATATTTTTATTTTTAATACTATTTAAAGAAGAGAAGGCCGCAGAAGCATGCCAAATTGAAGCTATAATAACCGCGTGGCTTAATAAGTATAATTCGAATAAATAAATTGGTATCTCACCACTAATGATTTTACCTACACTCGCTATAGTTGCACCAATAGATAATCCGACTGCTAAAATGAGTATATACCAAAAAGAACTCTTTCTATTTTGATAAAAAGCATGCTTAGTAAAAAGAATTAAAGACACAATTGCAATTAATTCAAGGATATTAAAACCTATTTCAAGGAAAGGGAATAATTTTTCACCCATTTTTAAAAATCCTACAGAGGATGTTGCTAAAAATACAAAAATTAACCATTTTATATGTGATAATTTTGTCTTTCTTAAGGTACTTAGGAGTTTAATTGAAACTGATATGAAAAATACTAGAAGAAATAATGAGAGGACAATGTTTACAATGTTAATGGGATATTCCATTTCTAAATCATTCTAATGAATTTATATTGAAAAAAAGAAAACCTTCTTATTTTTAAATTTAGCCATTATTAAATATCAAATGATTTATTGCATTTAAAAATAGAGTATTAATATCAACTGGTCATTGAAAGGTTTAATTCTCTAAAGTAAAAAACTGACTAAAAAATATTCCTATTTGTTAAAATTCAATAGCTACAAAATCCTCTCTTTCACGTTTTTTTCTTATTTCAAAAATATGGGAATTCCACGGTTTCAAATCTATATAAATACCATGGAAATCCAGATCTAAACCCTTGTAGGTATATGTTTTTTGATTTAACATGTCAACAAATATCCAATCATGCGAACCATAGATAATATTTTTGAGTCTGACGTGCGCTCTGCTAAAAAAAGGACTATAATTAGTCACTATTAGTTGGTATCTTTGATTTAAATTCCATTGATAAGCGATTAAATTGAAATGTGAGTGATCATAACCTGTTAATGGTTCTGGATCACACATCATCCATTCACCCTCTCCAAGGCTTCTATCGGGAGCTGCCTTGAGTAATCTCTGATAAAATAAAATTAATTCTTTATTTTCTGGTTCTATTGGGGTTCTCCCTAGTTGGACAGGAACTTTCTTCTTAAATCCCTGCATTTGTCCGTTATGAACTAACCGTGCTCCAGGTAAAGTTAAAGAAATAACTGCGGCAGCTCGAGATCTTTCACCTCCAAATACCTTAAAAGCTCTTTTTTCGTCATGATTTTCAATAAATCTTACTAATTTTTTTTGATACTCCCAATTAGCTTTAAGATGGGCTTTAATTTCTTTTATATTTTCACGCAACATTCGTTCATATAATATCTTATCATAACAGAAATCAAAACCTTGTTGCTGTAATTGCCATTCTAAATTCCAATATACTTCAGCTATAAATTTAAAATTAGGATATTCATTCCGAACTGCAGTAATTATTTCTTCCCAATACTCTTTATTTGGTACCTCACCTGCTCTTTCACCCCATGTTTGATTAAATACGTCATTTATGACTAACATTGCCATGTCGCATCGTACCCCATCACATTTTGAAGCGATATTCAATAGGGTTTTGACTGCTTTATCACGAGCAATGGGAGAAAATGCATTGATTTGAACGGTATCGGTCCATGGAGGAAAATAAGGGTCCTTTCCATGAGCAAAAACCATATCATAATTTTTATAGAATTCCTCTGGATGAACTTTCAAATCATCTTCATTTCCTATAATAAATATGTCTGACTTTTCAAGTGTCCATATGTGATCAACTGAAACGTGATTAGGCACGTAATCTAATACTAAAAATTTATCTCTTCCCATCAATTGCATTCGAAAAGCAGCTAGCGCCTCAGCACCTCCTAGATGCGCATCAACATGATAATAAAAAACAGAATATGGTGACCCAACGACATCTTCTGGTTTGAAGTCACTCAATGTATCATAATATTCAGCTCTCAAACCTGGATGATTTAATGCAATTTCTGTACTTTTAGGGCTTCTTTCCCAAACGCCCATCAACCAAATAACGTCAAAATATTTGAGCTCTAATTCAAAAACTTCATCTGGAATATTGTTAAGGGTGATTCTTTTCTCATATCTTTGAGATAGAGAATTAAGCCATGGCCATGTATTAATTTGATAAATTTTTGGATGTTTGGGCCAAGGTTTGGTTAATTTGATAGTCCTTTTTATTCTCAGTGTCCTCAAACCATATATCAATAATTAATTAAATATACAATAACCTTTTTCGTTTAAAAAAATAATTCTCTAAAAAATTCAAATGGTCTATTATCGCCATATTATCTGGGATAAAAAAGAGATAAGATTGGATTTGATTTACACTTTATTTTCGATAAAATTAAATAGAAATTGCTCCACAAGTAATATAGAGAAAATTAAAATGGGTCTTAAATATGAGTGAAGAAAAAGAAGCATTACGAAAGTTGATAATGCTAATCTCAGAACTACGTGCTAAGGATGAAGAAAGATATGAAGCACACGTGAATTTTATGAACGAAACTATCAAAATGATCAGTGCCATTGAATCCCAAATGAATAAACATTGGGCGACAGTATTAGAATCATTGAAAGAGCTTAATGAAAATATTTCAACAAACTTGGACTCCTTACTTACGGGAATCAATCCCATAGGATTAAAAGAAACTTCACAATCTTTGAATGAAATAATGGATACAATGAATAAAAGCATCCAATCGATGAATTTAGAAAAAGTTATTAGCGAGCTTAATTTCTTAAAAGGTGGTGGAGCCTACTCAATTCAAATGCCTACCCAAATAATGGCTGCTCAACCTGAACAAATATCCGCAGGATTAAATCCCCCTCCTGGAGCACAAGTTACACACGCATCGAAGGCTCCTGGAACTGCTAAAGCTAAAAAAGAAGATGCAGAATGGGTCGATCCTACCGAAAAACGAAAAGAGCAAGATGATGATGATTCAAGACTATTAAAACCAAGTGATTTTTTTGGTATGTAATTCTTCATAAACACCTAAAAAATCAAAATGAATTTTTTCAATACATGAATCTTTTTTTCCTTTAAAATTATTTTAAATTTAAGTTAGATTAAAATGAGCAAGTTAAAAACCTATTATTGAAGGATTTCTGTGAATGCTCCCAATCTAGTTTTAATCTGTTCTATATTTTCCCCTATTCTATTGAAATTGATTGAGGTTATTGGTATTTCTAATCTTTGTCTCACCTTTTCACGCAACATGTTGTAGCAGTTACTGATAGAATGGCATCCAAAGAGTTGGTTAAAGATTATACCATCTACTCCTAATTTTTCAGCGATATTTAAATATGAACTTGTTAATTGATCATTATCGCATCCTATTCCATTATTTGTGGCATTTATGAGAAACTTCCCGTATTCCTCTATCGGATTTGAATTTCTTGAAACATTTATCTCTTCAAGAAGCCCTAATATCTCCCAATCCGCATATAGGGTTCTTGCCCCCATCTCATATAACAATTCTTGCGTTTTAGGTTCCCATCCTCCAAACATTGGTGTGAGAAGAATTCGTGGCATCTTTGAAACATCCACTCCAATGCCTTTTCTTATCCTTTCTCTCATTTCATTTTCCAAATTAGTAATATTATCCAAATATCTTTGGTTGTTTGAATTATAATCTTGAAAAGTTATGCTCAGTAACGCTAAAATTTCAGCAAAGGTCGCCGGATTGCATGGATAAAAATCTGAATTGCTTATTTCATAGAGGATTGTTTTATATTTTTTTTTAATCTTATTGCTCAAGTTAAACTGTTTATTTAGTTGATTATCGGTAATGGTAGAACCCGTGATATCCTCTAACTGCGTTATAGCACTTGTAATATTATTGCTAACAAATTCTAGCGCATTTCCTATATTCCTTGGAGGAATGTCCACCCAAATCTGCCTTGCGACTAATGGTTTAATGGATTCATGATACTTGTTGAATGCACTACATCTTATGGTATAATACAAGCTGGCATCCACATTCTTCCCTTTTGATAGGTGCATTCCATAGAGGCCTTTTATACCATAGCAGAAATCACTGGAAATACCATTTTCTACAGCAAGATCATTCATCTCATTATATTTTTCATTAATAGCATTAATGATATCATCAACGATTTTATCAATAATTTTTCGGGAATCGACTTGCTTTAGAACTCCTAAAACTTTTGATGTCAAATCCCATCCTAAAACTGAAGATACAGAATTTAAAGCTACTAAATATGGATTAAGATTGAAAGATTCCATTCTTATTGGAAATACTGGGATTGCTTCTGATGCAAAAACAATATCTGAAAAACCAAGAACAACAGAAATTAACTTTTTTCCCTGTTTAAATTTGAGTTTTTTTAGATACTCCCTCCCGGCAAGAAAATCATACGCCATTTTTAAAAATGAAGAAAAATTAACTACATCATCCGCAAAAACGCTCATTTGTCCATCATCTCTATGAAAGCTTCTATTCTAGTCGATAATTGCCCTCTATTTGCTCTTGAATAATCTCTTTCCAAATTGAGGAATTTAATGCCTTTTTCCTGTAATTTTTCCTTTATAAAAGTCTGAAATATATTGATATGATCACAAAATTTAATGATATGATTTATTACGCCTGCTTTTTTTCCCGTTTTTTGTTCATGCACGCTAATCAAATCCTTGATTTGTGTTACTTTATGTTCTAGAAAATTTGAAACGGCATGGTCTCCTAAAATATTGTTTTCAAATCGGATGACAAGGAGATCTAGAGCCTCTTGGGCTGCGTCTATTTGATTATCTGTAAAAATTTGTGAATAATAATTATATCCTATC
>DXJM01000111.1 GCA_019057355.1 Promethearchaeota archaeon
ATAGAGTTCTCAAATTTCATATAATTTAATAATTTAATAAAAAAATCCATTAAAGTTAAATGAACGGTATTGTCTAATTTATACATTTAAATAAAAAAACTCACTTTATTAATAACTTAAAATGAAATTAGACAAGATAAAGTCTATAAATGAAAAGCTTCCAAACTACAGGAATTTCAACTTTAAAGTAATTTTCTACAATTTCCACCAGGAAATTAATGTATTGTATTGATAATTTTACTTTAAAAGTACTTTCAAAACCATTAAAAATCATTTTTGAGTCAACTTCTTTTAAATTCTTGTTTTCAATTATTTTCTTTAATTCTTCTGCAAGTTCTTCTGAAAAGAGAAATGCTTTTTTAATTTGACTTCTAAGAGCATTTAAACTACTTTTATTACTCTGATATTCACCATAAAATTTTCTTACTATGACACTTTCAACTTTTACTTGCTTTTTAGATAAAAAATGGTCTTTATCATTAAAAATTCCACTTTCACCTATAACTATATGATTTTTAAAAAAATTTTTATTCTTTTGATAAAATGCATTTGAAACAATTCGCGGAAATTCAATTTCAAAAGAATCGCGAAATATAAATTCAAAAAAACTCAATAAAGGATTGTGTAGAAAATTTTTATCTGTTAATATTAATACTTTTTTGTTAAGAATAACAGCATGAATTATATAAGCCAAAACAAGCGGATTTAAGTATTCTTTTATTAAATCAACATCTAATATATCAGAATCAAGATTATCATCACTTGGAATTCCTTCAATGTCAATTTGAGGGAGAAGCAATTCAAAATCAAACGAAATCTTTATAGAACAATTTTCGTCCAAATCAAATGTATTATATTCCAAAATATCAAGTTTAATTTCCCTACTAAGAATATCGGATAATTTTTTTTCAATCAATCCAGAAATGAGGTAGAAATAATAGAGATAATCATTAGATATTTCATGCTTATCCGAATCGATGAATGTTATTACCACCTTTTTATTTTTTTTATCTATATCTACATCTGACACGATCAATGTATCATGTATGATATTGAAGTAACGAAAATAATTTCCAATTGATTCAATGATCGTTTCATCTGATTCATACTTTAAATTTTTTAAAAGGTCAAGATCTTCTCGAGAAAAGGGTATTTTCGTTGAATCCGCGATTTTTCTACCAAATTCTTGGAATAAATCTTCTTTATTTGGGATTGCGGCTTTTAAATTTACTAACAGACCTTTAAAAACCGACATTATTACTTCTTTATTCAAATTACTTTCTTCTTGAGAAAAATAAAGAGTATACATTCCTATTTTTTTTTATAAATAACTTCTTCATCTTCAAGTAAAGCAAGGTATTTATAAACAGTAGTTCGACTTATTTCAACCTTATCTGCAATATCAGTTACTGTTAAACCAAATGAGTTTTCAACAATACATTCATATATTTTCTTTTTATAATCTATTTCTCTACCCATTCCATTATTTGATATTATCCATATTATTTTAATGATTTGTATATATGGAGGATTTAATTTTTTAGGTTATAAGACTGATTCCACTTTTATTGTATATAATTTTCTTAAATTTGTAAATAAAGCAATAGAAATTTCATTTCAAAAAAAGGATTCAAGATTCTGGAAAATTCTTTCATTCTTTAGAAATAACTAAAAATAACAACGACGTGACAATTGTTTTTGTTGATAGACACGATTTATTTATTAATGTTCATTTCTTCAATAAGTTCTATGATTCAATTCAGAAGTTAAACAATTTTCCAAAAATCGGAAAAATTGTCCCTGAAACTAGTTTTCATCCGTAAGGGAGATCGTTTTCCAAAATTATCGGATGATTAATAGATTTATTAGGACTTCTTCAATTTTTGTTTTTTTTGAAGATATTGTGAGAAAATATTCATGTACAAGCATTCTTCAGGCGGCATTTCGGTTTTTGTTTGAGGATTTTCCGTGAAATTAACTTGAACATCTCTAATGATAACAATTGGCGTTTGTTGATTTCCTTCACCAAGCAAGAATTGTGCAGCACTTGCTAGATCATCAGCAACGGCACGTTTTGTTATTTCTAAGGGTCTATTGAATAAATCTGGTTGTCCGATACAATCCTCGATTGGTTCAAATCCCGCCGTTGCTATGGCTATTCCTATAGTTCCGACTCTGAGAGGTTGAACTCGAGAATCTGCGATTATGATTCCTAATTCTTCTAGTTCAAACACTTTTTTCAAAGCGTTCCAATATTCCCAAACAACAGTCTCAAGTTTGGATGGTAACAAAACTACGTTGTTAGATCCCGCATTTGATTGATCAATTCCCGCATTTGCAATCAGGATATCACGTGTTTTAACAAGAATTACGTGTTTTAATCCACCCAATATAAGCGACGATTCTTGCAGTATCAATTCCACAAATCGATCATCCATGGCATATTTTTTTGCTAATTTTTTAGCTTTTTTTGAAATATCCTTAACTTCAGAGAGGTTTATAACCCTCCCTTGTGAAGTAGCAATTACTTTTTCTGAAATTACAACGATATCCCTTTCTTTTAACACGATTTTTGATTCCTTGATGCTTTTAATAATAATTTCGAGAAGTGGATCATTTTTCTTTATTATTGGTAACTTTAGCGAAAAGAGTTGCATGTCAAGAATTCAAATATTCCATTTCTTAAATGAATTCCCTTGGTACTAAAATGGGTGAACTAACTTTCATTTGTTCTAAAATACCATCTTTAATAAAAGGACTCTCTGAAATTTCTCTATAATGTTATGAATTAGATACTTTTAATTATTATACCTAATTTTTAATAATTGATTAAAAAACTCGTTGTCTTTTTCATAATGAATGATATTAATGCGAAATTTTTCAATAGTTCTCTTGAAATCGGAGATGATCATCCAACTATTATTATGGGTGTACTAAATTTAAGTCCCGAATCTTTTTATAGACATTCTGTATATGAAAATCCTCTTTCTTTAGAAGAAGCCATCACTATAATGATAAATAATGGTGCTACAATGTTAGATTTAGGTGCTCGCTCTACGGCACCTTGGACAAAAGGGATAACGGTTGAAGAAGAACTCAAACGAGTCATCCCCGCAATGAATCTTGCTTGCAGTATTATTCCTAAAGACATTACGCTTTCAATTGATACTCAATACCGATCTGTTGCAGAAAAGGTTTATGAGATTTCTCTGAGCCATGACCGGAATTTAGTAGTAAACGATGTAAGCTGCTTGAAAACAGACCCATCTCTTCAAGACTTTCTCATTGAACACCATCTACCTGTTATTTTGATGGCCTCTAGAAGGATTCCGGGAGATTTATGCACGATTGAAGAGGTTATTGAACAATTTAAGCTAACAATACATGAATTAGAAAATCGTGGATATGATGAAGATCTTATCATTTTAGATCCCGGTATAGGTAAATGGATTGAACAAAAAATCCATAAATATGATTTAAAATTAATAGCTAATTTAGAAAAACTCAGAATTCTTTCAAAACCCATATTAGTAGCCATTTCAAGAAAATCATTTATTGGTACGACCCTAAATATTCCCGAACCCGAAAATAGACTTAATGGTACTCTTTCTGCAACTTCAATAGCTATTTTTAACGGTGCTCATATCATCCGGACTCACGATGTAAATGTTCAAATAATTGAAATGGCAAAAATGGCCAAGGAGATTAGACGAAGTAAATAATCCTCAAGCAAATTTAATAATAGCTTATCTTTAACATTTCAGGCAATTGCAGGGCTAACAGCAAATATTGAATTATAATTTAATAAAATATTCATTAAATTCTATTTCTTAAGAATTTGAACTCATTTCTCAATTTCTTAACCTTTTCAATGAATTAGAAATGTTAACATAATATTATAAGGATGGCAATACATATATATCATGTAAACCGATAAAATTTCATTTCAGATGATTTTTTTATATTTACTAATAATATAAGGAAAGGGATCTAATGGCTAAGAAAAAATCTTCACCTATAAATACTGATTATGACGCCGATGATATTCAAGTTTTGAAGGGTTTAGAAGGCGTGAGAAAGCGTCCAGCAATGTATATTGGTGACACGAGCAAAAAAGGGCTTCAACATTTAGTTTTTGAAGTTTTAGACAATTGTGTAGATGAAGCAATGGCGGGATATGCAACAAAAATTAAAGTTATATTTTTTGAGAATAATCAAGTCCAAATTTCTGACAATGGGAGAGGTATCCCAATTGATGAACATCCTGAATTTAAAAAACCTGCTATTGAAGTTATAATGGAATATTTACATTCAGGTGGTAAATTTGACAAAAAATCCTATAAAATTTCAGGAGGTCTCCATGGTGTTGGACTTTCAGTAGTAAATGCATTGACAGAAAAACTTGAAGTTCAAATACGGAGAGATGGAGTCATATACAAGCAAATATTTTCAAGGGGAAGTAAAATAACTGAACCAGAGATTACTGAAATTAATGGTGAATCTAAAACAGGAACAAAAATAACATTTTATCCTGATCCAGAAATATTTGAGTTTGATCCTTCTGAAAGAATCTTTAATTTTTCGACAATAGCCAACCGGATGAGGGAATTAGCATTTTTAACTCCACAAGCAAAATTTGAGATTTTCGATGAGCTTACGGAAGAAAATGAAGAATACCAATATGAAGGAGGGATTAAGGAATTTGTTTCCTATTTAAACAAGGATAAACAACTCCTCCATTCCGATATCATCCAAATTAATGATATTTATGAAGAAGAAGATGGTTTCACCACTTATGTAGATATTGCAATGCAATATAACCAAGGATATCAGTCTAATATTTTAACTTACGCCAATACTATCAATACGCTCGAAGGAGGAGCGCACCTTACAGGATTTAAAACAGCCCTTACAAGAACGCTGAATGCATACATAGAGAATGATATGGAGAAAAAATACAAAGATATCGTGCTTAGCGGACCTGATACAAGGGAAGGATTATCCGCTGTTGTTTCTGTTAAACTACCTAATCCACAATTTGAGAGTCAAACAAAAATTAAGTTAGGAAATACTGAAATTCGTCAAATCGTAAGCCAAATTGTCAATGATAAAGTTATGCAATATCTTGAAGAAAATCCGGATTCTGCTAAAAAGATTGTTTTAAAGACAATAAATGCAAAAAAGGCAAGGGATGCCGCACAAAAGGCACGCCAAATGATTAGAAGAAAATCAGCTTTAGACAACGCCCGGATGCCTGGAAAATTGGCAGATTGCTCTTCAAATAAGCCCGAAGATTGTGAAATATTCATCGTAGAAGGCGATTCTGCAGGTGGTTCTGCAAAACAAGGGAGGGATAGAACCTATCAAGCAATTCTCCCCCTTAGAGGTAAAATCTTAAATGTAGAAAAAGCACGAATGGATAAAATATTACAAAATAATGAAATTCAAGCAATAATTAAAGCGCTCGGAACGGGAGTTCATGGCATAAGTGAAGAAGAAGATGATTTCGATATATCAAAATTGCGATATCACAAGGTTATAATATTTTGTGATGCTGATGTTGACGGGCATCATATTGAAACGTTGCTTCTCACTTTCTTTTTTCGATACATGCGCCCTTTAATCGACGATGGGTACCTGTACATGGCCGTGCCTCCACTTTATAGAGTTAGTTATAAAAAAACTCAACAATTTGTATATTCCGATCAGGAAAAAGAGAAACAAATAGCGGAATTAAAGCAGAAATATGGGTTAAAAAATGCAGAATCCATTAAAGTTCAAAGATATAAAGGATTGGGGGAAATGAATCCCGATGAGTTGTATGACACGACGATGAATAAGGATACTCGAATTTTAAAAAAGGTAGTTTATGATGATTTTTTAGAACATGATATCATTTTTAATAAATTGATGGGTCCTGAAGTCAAGGCTCGCAAGAAATTTATCATTCAAAATTACAATAAAGTTAACACGCTTGACATTTAATAAAAATTATTAAATCACATTATTGATTAATCATGAGTTCAGATAAGGTTAAAGAAGTTATTTTAAAAGAAGAAATGGAAAGTAGTTATATCGATTATGCAATGTCAGTCGTGATTGGAAGAGCCATTCCTGATGTAAGGGATGGTTTCAAGCCAGTACATCGAAAAATAATTTATGCAATGGTCGATAATAATTACGTTTACAATCGTCCTCATGTTAAAAGTGCCAGAACTGTCGGTGAGACGCTGGGAAAATATCATCCTCACGGGGATATGGCTGTTTATAATGCCCTCGTGCGCATGGGTCAGGATTTTTCATTAAGATATCCTTTAATCGATCCTCAAGGAAATTTTGGGTCAATTGATGGAGATCCTCCGGCAGCAATGCGTTATTGTATTACCGGTGATTCACTTGTACTTACTGGAAATGGTTTTATCCCAATTAAAGAGCTTTCAGAAAATGTCAGAGAATATCCAGCAACTATGAAAAGGAAGAATATTCATGATCGAGTAGATAACAAAAAGGAAGAATCAGGCAAGATAAAGAACCTTCAATCGATAATATCAGAAGGTCATGAAAGTGATATTGAAATCGAGATTCTATCGTATAGAAATATTATTAATAAAGCATCAAGATTCTTTGATTCTGGAATTCATGATATAATTGAAGTTGTTACCAATCTTGGTTTCTCTATAAAAGGATCGAAGAACCATCCCATCCTTTGTTGGACAACGGATTCCTACGGGAAGCCTATTACTGCGTGGAAAACCTTAGAAATGCTCTCTAAAGATGATATCCTCATTCTTCAGCGAAAAGGATTGTATCCAAAACAAAACTATAATACTGAACGCCATATACCAAAAGAAACCGAAAAAGGACGAGAAGTTAAATTTCCAAAGGAAATAACTGAAGAATTAGCATTTTGTCTTGGTGCTCTTATGGCAGGAGGCACAATCATAAAAACGGATCAACAAAGACTCTCCTTTAACAATACGGACTTTAACTATTATGAAAAGGTAAAGAATGGATTATTACGTTGTTTCCCGGGCATTTCTCTTCATGAGAGACCTGAACATGATGGCATGAAGGAATTTTCATTGCATTCCCTGGATGTTCTTGATTTTCTCTATAGCATAGGACTTCATCCTGCTAAATCAGATGATAAAGAGATCCCCTTCTCAATTTTAAGATCAAGTAAATCAGTTATAGCAACATTTTTACAAGGTTTATTTGAAAGTGATGGTTCAATTGTATTACCTAAAGATGCAAGACACGGAGGGAGAGCATCCAATTTTACTTACATCTCTAAAAGCGTTAAATTAATTAATCAGTTAAAGTATTTATTGCTTAGTTTTGGGATCATAACAAGCCATATAATGAATGATTCCAGAAATGGTACATATAGAATATCTATACTTGGAATGGAATCTAAACTTATATTTGCTGAAGAAATTGGATTCTTTTCATCAAGAAAAGCAGAAAAAATTGAAGCACTTCGAAAATTTAATCCCACCAGCTCTAATAACACTGACTTTATTCCCTATCTAAGTGATTATTTCAAAAGAAAATATGGATGTCGATCTAATGAACATTTGCAAAAACAGAACATTGATCGGTACAGCTCACTCAGGATGAACATCGATTATATCCGTGACTTGGTGGAAACAAGTGATGCTTTATTCCTCGATCAAATCATGGAGGATCACTATTTATTCCAAAAAATTATTTCAATTAACCAGCTTCCTAAGGAACATGTATATTCAATACGAGTTGATTCAGATTGTCATTCATTCACGGCAAATGGTTTCATCAATCATAATACCGAAGCACGTTTAGCTCAAATAACGAATGAGATGGTTGAAGATCTCGATAAAGAAACCGTGGAATTCCAACCTAATTTCGACGAGAGCTTGCTAGAACCAAAAGTATTGCCTTCCAAACTTCCAAACATGTTAATTAACGGAACAAAAGGAATCGCTGTAGGAATGGCGACCTCAATGCCTCCTCACAATCTCACCGAAATTTGTAATGGTATCATTGCAACAATTGATAATCCCGATATTTCATTAGAAGAACTCATGGAATTTATTAAGGGGCCTGATTTTCCAACAGGTGGTGTAATTAATAGCATTGATGGGATTTATAATGCGTATTCTACGGGACAAGGTAGCATTCCTGTCTATGGAAAAATAGAAATTGAACAAAAGGGACAGAAATACAACATGCTCATAACGGAGATTCCCTATTTAGTTAATAAAGCTGCTTTAATGGAATCAATTGCCGATTTAATTAAAGAAGGGATCATCAAGGACGTGCGTGATCTCAGAGACGAATCAGATCGTCATGGAATGCGTATTGTATTAGAATTAAAAAAAGATGCTCAACCTTCTATTATTAAAAATATATTATTTAAAAGAACAAGATTGCTCACTAATTTCAATGTTATCAATTTAGTATTGATCAATGATGGAAAGCAACCAAAGATCCTTACTTTAAAGGACTTGATTCAAGAATACATAAACCATCGTCTAACCATTATTGTTAAAAGGACTGAATACGACCTAAAAAAGTCCCAGGACAGGCTTCATATCGTTGAAGGATTGTTAATCGCTCTTAATGACATTGATAACGTGATTGCAATGATTAAAGGTTCAAAAGATGCTGAGGAAGCAAGAATTAAATTAATTGATACCTATAAATTGAGTGAAAATCAAGTTAAAGCAATTTTAAGCATGCCCCTCTCTCGCTTGACAAATCTTGAACAACAAAAATTAGTCGATGAAAAAGATGCTTTAAAAAATAAGATAAAAGAACTTGAGAATATCCTAAATAATAAGAGCGTTCGCTTATCTATTATTAAAGAAGAATTGAACGAGCTCATAAAAAAATATGGAGATCCTCGAAAGACAGAAATCCTTGAATCTAAAAAACTAGAAATTGATTTAGAAAAGAAAGACCTCATAAAAAAAGAGCCCACGATTGTACTTCTTACAAAAAATCACTATATAAAAAGAATGCTTCCAGAGCAATATCGCGCACAGGCACGTGGTGGTCGTGGAAAAAAAGGAATGACGGTACGAAATGAAGATTTCATCCAAGACCTCTTTGTTGCATCAACTCATGACATGATTCTTTTTTTCACCAATAAAGGTAGGGTCTATTGCATAAAGTGTTTTGAAATCCCCCTCCAACAACGTACTTCTAAAGGAAAACCAATTGTAAATTTATTGCCTTTAAAAGCGAATGAAGATATCTCGGAAATGATTCCAATTCATAATTTTGATTCGAATGATATGCTCATAATGGTTACAAAGAATGGAATCGTGAAAAAAACACGATTGAACTTGTTTTCTAAAGTCTTAAAAACGGGAATAAGGGCTCAAAAAATCAGGGAGGATGACCAGCTAGTAAGCGTTAGGAAACTTTCGAATGAATTACAAGATATCTTTTTAGCAACTAAAAAAGGATATGCAATTCGATTTGATGAAACAGAATTAAGAGAATTAGGAAGAAACACGATGGGTGTAAAAGGGGCTGATCTAAGGAAGGGTGATGAAATAATAGAATGTCTCTTGGTAAGTGATGAAGAAGATATCATCACCTTAACTAACAACGGTAAAGCGCAAAGAACAAAAGTGGAAGAATACAGAAAGACAGGAAGGGGAGCAAAAGGTGTAATAAACATGACATTGGAAGAAAATGATGAGATTATTGCATTGAAATTGGCAGAAGATCAAGATATATTAATTGGAACTGAACAAGGACAGGTTATAAGAACTCCTATTTATGATATTCGACTTACCCACAGAAAATCTAAAGGTGTACGCGTCATCAAGTTATATAAAGGTGACTCTGTTGTAGCAATTGGTACATGTGCAAAATCTGTTGAAGAATAACGACTTTACGTTAAAATCACTACTTTTTGAAAAAAAAAAAAAAAAACGAAGCCACTAATCTCATGAACTACCTATAGCTAATACAAAACAAATAACACAACACACAAACACCAAACACACAACACACTAAACGATTCACATATTAAGACGCATAATG
>DXJM01000112.1 GCA_019057355.1 Promethearchaeota archaeon
GAAATTAAAATATTTTTTTTGATAAAATACAAGGGTTCTGACAATAACTACTATATAAATTTATCTTTTTTTTATGTGAGATGATCTATTTATTTTTTTTTGACTACCAAGCTTTATATAGGTCCAAAGTATATATCTAGTAAGGAGATTTTAGTTTTGAGGTCAGAAATGATTTTTTTAATCAAACATACTTCTAGACAAAAAAAAATAAAATCATACATTCATTACTACAACTTTGTATAATTAATTTCTTGCGGAATAATACAATGTTTTCTCAAAAGTAACCAATCAATAATCGTAAACGGTGAAAAAATGTCGGATAAATTGATAGATAAGAAACAGGACGATCGAGAAAATAACAAGAATGATAAATTACAAAGAGAGGAAGAAGGAAAAGATTTTGAAAAAGAAAACGAACGAATCAATACCACGTTTTTAGAAAAAGCTAAAGATTTACGGGATATGATAGATAAAAAACTAAGGTCATCAGAAGAAAGTATTGAAGGATTAGCTGAAAAAACTCCTGAGTTTAAAATTGAAGTTGAAGCTGAATCCTTGGAAGAAATTAAAAAGCAATATGAAAATGCGCAACAATATTTCGATTTATTGATAAAGAAAATTGAAGAAAAAAAAGAATACTTGGAAGCAATGGAACAGACTATTGTAGCTCTGGAAGAAAGGTATGTAAGAAAGACCGAGGAAATAAACACCCTCGAAGATGGATTAAATATAACTAAACAAAGCATGGAGAATTTGGAAGTTGATTACAAGCAGCTTTTAAAAAACAATGAAGATTTAGTAAAAAACTATGAAAATAGACAGGTTGATTTGATCGTTCTTAATGATAGTATCAAAGAAAAGGTTACCACTCAAGAGGAACTAAGGCAGAAAATTGCTTCACTAAACGAAACTTTGAATGAAAAAAAAAATAAAATCGAATTACAAGAAGATGAGGCTTCAGCCTTGGATAAAAAAATTAAAAGCTTGCAAGCCGAAAATGAAACCCTAAAAGTCTCAATAGGAAAGAATAAATTCGAATTAGACCATTCAAATCAAGAAATCGAAGCAAAAGAAGATGAAAAGAAACTTTTAAACGAACAAATTCAAAAGAAAGAATTCAGGTTGAAAGAAATTGAAAAAAAACTCAAGGATTACAATGAGGGTTTCCCTGAACTGGAAAAGCAAAAAGAAACCTATGACGAACTTCTTATAAAATATAAATTTCAGCTTACTGAAAAGCAAGAAGAATTATTGGATATTGAATCGAGAATACAAGAGTTAAATGATACAATTAAATCTATCGATGATCAGATTTCTGTAAAGGAGAACTTGCTTGAAGTGCACGAAAAAAGAATTGAAGAATTGAAAAAAGCAATAGAAATCTCGAATAGTGAATATAATGAAAGAGAAGAACGCATTAAATCGCTTAATGAAAAATTGGGAGATCTTCGAGAAGAACATGAGAAATTAACATCTACCAAAGAAACACTTGAGGCAAACATCAATGCTTCACGAACTATTTTTCAAAAATTAAAAACCGAGTTAGATGGTCAAGAAAAGGAGTTGCGGGGTAAAGAAAGTCGTATCCATCGTTTAGAAATGTTATCCTTGATCTATAGAGCTTCAAAATTTTTTGGTGGAATACTTATTTGCATGGGCATTTTCTTTTTAATATGCGGAATTGTTACCGTGCTTCCATTATTTGAACTTGGGGATGCTAGTTTTACAACCAGATTGCTAAGTATTTTCCTAATTTTTGGTGCTTCTCTCTCAATAATATCTGGAGTTTTTCATTTTGAAAAATCATAATAAACAATAAGCATTTTAAAGATACTATTTTTACTTATAGTTAACAAAAAAATTGTGAAGGGTCAACCATATTGAGCAATCAAGATTCCAGGTCTAGTTTACCTGAACGCACGTTAAAAGTGCCTCAAGGCATATTATATGGAATTGGATGTGGAATTGGAGGTTCTATATTTATTTTATTGGGTTCTGCTATCGAAGTTGCTGGTCCAGGGGTTCTTATAAGTCTTATTTTAGGAGCTATCCTTATCTTCCTCACTGCGCTTAACTATTCTGAGCTCTCCACGAGCTTGCCCCTGGCGGGAGGGGATTATTCTCTTAGTAAGGAAGCTATGGGTGGTTTTACAACATTTATAACGGGTTTTTTTCTTTGGATTGCCAATATTTCTACAATTGCTTTTTCAGCATTAGCTTTTGCACATACTATTTTTGAATTGTTTTTTCCGTTCCTCTCCAAGTCATTGTTAGTAATTATCATCCCTATTAGCATAATCGTTATTTTATTTACAAGCGCGTATGAGTTTAGGACTCAAAAAAGAGCTTTAAAAACTTTAACACATCTAACTATAGTTCTTCTAGCTATTTTAATTTTTTTTATTGTATGTGGATTATTCGTTGCCCCATTCACTAACCTTAACAATTACAGTCCTGAATTTCTTTATTCAGGCACCTCCTTATTTGGAGTAATTAGCATGTTTTCAGTTTTATTCATTTGTTTCACTTCAATAACTTCTAATATTGCTTATTTGAGCAATGATTTAAAAAATCCATCAAAATCAATTCCCAGAGTTTTTATACTTACAATTTTATTTACGATTCCTCTTTATTTATTGATTACATTTGCAATTCTGATTAATATTGGAAACGATCCCTTGGCATTCAGCCAATCTTCTATTCTTTTAGCAATCGTGTTAAATAAGGTGTTGGGTCCTTTTGGATTTTATTTAATGGGTATCGGAGCTCTTATTGCCACTTTAATTGCTATGAATGCTGCTTTAGGATCGGCAGTAAATATTTTTCAAGCTTTAGCAAGAGACAATTATGTTCCAAAGAAATTTGAACAAATCAATAAAAAAACGGGTGTTTCTCTTTATTCATTATTAATAACCGTAATTATTGCTATTGTGTTTGCTATATTCTTAGACATAACCATTGTTGCAGAAATGGCGGGTTTTATTTACTTTTTTGGACTAGCATCCGTGAATTTTGCCTCAGTAAGATTGAGATATAAAAGAAGAGAGCTCGCTCGTCCCTTTAAAGCGCCCTTTTCTCCCATCTTACCTGTTGTCGTCGGGAGTTTTTGTCTTATCTTTGCATTTGGATTGTCTATTATTGCGGTATTTTTAGGATTGTTGATAAGCATAGCGTGCCTCAGTATTTATTTAATTATATTAGCAGATCGTCCTTCAATTGTTTTAACATTAGCAGGATTAAAATTTTTTAGCATAATTATTGTTGGGATATTAATTTGGATTATAAACAATTTAGGATCCATTAGCTCTACAATAAACGGATTTAATCTATTTTTTACATACGTATTAATAAGAATTCTAATTGCTATAGGAATTTTTGCTATTATTACCGTGATTATGGATATAATTCCAATAAGAGAGTTAGTATTTTTTTTTGCAAGGAAGGTTGATAAAGAGAGCGTAGCAATTAACATTGGAAGAGCTTCAATTATTTGTTTAGATGATAAAAAACAAAAATTCATTCACCAAATTAATGTAATGATTGGTATCCTTCAAATTATAGCTTCCCTTTTTATTTTTACAGTATTAATACCTTTACTGTTATTAGACATTGTTTCAATAGAAACAATTACAATTGGGACGACAATCATTTCCCAACAACCTAGTGAATTCATATTTATAGCTGGTCTCATTATTTTTGGGATCTTTCTATTTTTAAGTGGTTTAATATTTACCTATCTAAAAATTGAAGAAAGATCGATAGGGATATGATTGAAAAAATAATCTTTTTAATGTTTAAATATA
>DXJM01000113.1 GCA_019057355.1 Promethearchaeota archaeon
AAATGTAATAATTTTATATAGTTTAACAAAAATAACTAAAAATATAGTTTCTATAAGTGAATAAAAATGAGATTAGGAGCTCATGTAAGTGTTTCTAGTGGAAAACACTTAGCTCTTCAACGAGGAAAAGAAATTGGGTGCGAATCTATACAAATTTTTGTAAGGAATGTTCGAGGATGGGTTAGCAATCCTTTAAATCAAATAGAGATTGAGCAATTTCATAATTCTAGGTTGGAAAATAGTGAAATTTGGCCAATTATATCTCATAATAGTTATTTAATAAATCTCGCTAGTATAGACCGGGAAAAGCTAAACAAATCATATCAAGCAATGAGGGATGAACTAGAAAAATGCGAACGATTAGGAATTGAATATGTAAACATGCACCCTGGTGTTATTCCTAAAACGGATGTAGATAAAATAACAAAAAAAGAAGCGTTAAAACAAATAGGTTCAAAATTAAATCAATTAATTGAGGAAACACGTGATTCTAAAGTAAAAATCTTATTAGAGACAACTGCAGGTCAAGGGAAAGGCTTAGGCAATAAATTTCATCATTTCAATACAATTATTAATAGTATTTCGAATAAAAATAGAATTGGTGTATGTTTTGACACGTCTCATTCATTTGCAGCGGGGTATGACTTTACTTTAAAAACTAAATATGAAAAAATGTTGGAGGAATTTGATGATATTATTGGATTAAATTTTCTAAATGCTTTTCATCTTAATGATAGTGCAAAAGATCTAGGATCACGAGTAGATAGACATGAACATATTGGTAAAGGTAAAATTGGAAAAAAACCTTTTGAATTTTTAATTAACGATGAGAGATTTAAAGATATACCAGGAATTTTAGAAACTCCGGAGGGAGATGAAATGTATGAAATTAATTTAAATTTTTTAAAGTCACTTCGACATAAATAGTGCTTTTTTAGACCATTTTAAACCAAACTGAACTTCTATCATTTACACGCCCATTATAATTAATAGTTAATTCTTCTCCTTGATTGATATTCTTGATTGCTTTAAATTCAATTGTTTGAGTGTCATAATCGTAAGTATATTTAACATTTGGGTCAAAAGAATGATTCATGAACTCACAAATGCTAAATGCTATTGCATTCATGTGATCGGGAAATTGGGGGTCGTCCCATGTAAACACATAATCATAGAGCGAGCTATTTTGGATTATCTCATAATCCTTATTATGTAATAAAATGATATGTGCACTTTCAATGCGAGTATATTTTTTAATAGCTCGTTTAGCAAAGAGACCTTTTCCTTTTTCGGGAGAGATATATTTTACTTCAACATATTTATGCATACATGATTCTCTTTACTTTGGTTAATCAATGATTATAGATCATTTCAATCTTCTCGAAATTTTTCTGGATTGACACATCGACGCCATTGATTTACAGTTTCTTTGGGGCCTAATCCAATGAGTAAATCTCCTTTCTCAAATTTAAAATCAGGTTTAAAACTATATTTCCATATATTATTCCTTTTCATAGCTATTATATGAAAACCCCTTTTATATCGACTATCTTGGAGATCTTCATAAGTTTTATCTTTAAAATAAGAGTCTTCTGATAATGTTTCTCTAACAACAATTTCTTGTGTCTCCTTTATCGCTGTTTGAAGTATTTTGTGGGATTTAAAGCCATGGACGATTGTTTCGGATATGTTTGCAGCGGCATCGGCTATTAACTCACAGCTAAATACTATTCGCATTATTCCAAAAAGAGAACGGGGATTTTTAATCAAATGTGCTAACTCTAATATGTCTTTTTCAATAGTTATGTTTAGTCCATCCATGAGTTCTTCCATTTCCAAAACATCTTCAGCAACTTCATAACTATTGAAAAATAGAGCAGCTAATGTAAGTTCAATCATCGTTTCTGAAATATCCGTAATTTGAATATAGTTTCGTTTCAATGCTTCCAAGCTTTCATTGATCTCAGGATTATTACTTTCAAATTCTAAGTCTTCTTTTTCTTTATCAAATTGAAAAGTAAAAGGATCGAAATCATTACATTTTTCTTTTAAAACTTCTAAAGGTTTTATTTCTCCCTTTACTATTAAAATATCATCAATTTGAATAATCTCATCCCTATTAAAGATCCATTTGTTTTTCCTCCGAATGGCTATTAAATCTACCCCATAAATAGATCTAAAATGGATATTCTTGCGATTTTCTCCAATAAATTCACATCCTTCATTGATAGTAATTTTGACAATAGGTTCAGGAACAAAATTCCATAATAACTGGGTGAATTTAGAAATATCACTATTGAGATATACAACACGAGCAATATCAGATAGAGCGTCTGAAATCTTGTCTATTGAATATCCCATTACAACTATGGGTTCTAATTCTTTTGCTTGATCAATACCTCTTGGTTGAGTTTGTATGATTTGAAAATTTAAGAGAAACGTAAGTTCATGAATTCGTTGCTCAATTTTATAGGTTTCCTCTGCCATTCCCTTGCTTCCAAATTTTATTGCGCTATATGAAAGATCTATCATTAAATCAATGTTCTTCTTCATTTCTCGTAAAATTTCTTTTACTGATAGAGGTATATACTTAAATTTCTTTTTTCTTTTGTTATCAAACATTATCTTATTTTCACTCAAGGATTTGTATTTAATACTCTTATATAAATATTTGGATTAAAATAATTAATATTAATGG
>DXJM01000114.1 GCA_019057355.1 Promethearchaeota archaeon
TAGAGAAGGAAAAACCAAGAAAAAATCATTCGCTATTACTATTAAAATAAATATTAATATACCAAGAGCTATTGCGATCATTAGAAATGAGAATATTCTCCCTCTTTCCAATATTGTAGTGAAATCTAAAAAAAAGATTATAAAAATAACAAAATTAAAACCGGTTAAAAATGAACTGGTAAAAAATAGTAACCCTTGAAGTTCATAATTTTTTCTCAAGATTAGCACTTGAAGGATATTTAAAATAATTGAAATAAACATAACAATAAATAACGCAGAAAATTTCTTTCCTTTTATTTTATCTAATATAAGACCTCCACCGATTAATCCCAAAAAAAAACCAATCCCAAAGCATAATAAGATTGGTAGGTTTGCCCATTTTATCCCTCCCGTATCAAAAGTAAGATAAATGTTACAGGCGACCATTGACATGCTACATAAGAGTATAAGAAATAGAGTAAAAAATTGTTTTTTTGAAATCTCAATATCTTTATTCAGATTTAAATATACATATTTTCCTATTTTTTCAAATAAATTCATTATTTTATTTTCATTTTTCTTCAACTGGATAGTATTTATATTGGAATTAGTGTTATTTTCCTCTTTTATCGGAGATTTTTCATTCCCTGTCAAAATGATCCCTCATTAGAACATGTAAATAATTACTTTTTATATGAGAAATAAGGTAATTAATATTTAAATAATCACATGCATGATTATATTCAAATAGAAAAATGTGGAGGAACTAACAAACAGGGAGATATAAGTATATTATTTTTTAATAAAAGGTAGCTTTAAAACAATTCAGGATAGTCTATTTTAATCCTATCGATAGTCACAGCAAATTGTATCAATAGGTTATCATTTTCAATAAAATTGAAGTTATTTGATAAGATACTGATTATCTGTATTCCCACTTCAATATCTTTCTCCGATAACTTATTTTTCTTGAAACCTAATAATTCATTAATTTCAGTTAAATGCCATTCTAATTCTTTTTTTATTGAGTCCTCAATAAGTTTATTATAATCCACGGAGTTTAAATTGTTTATCATCTTCATATCTCACATCTATAAAATTTTACTACTTTAATATTAGAAAGAATATTTGGTTTAAAAAATCTGAACAAAAAAATCATTTTTCTTTGTAATGAAACGAACTAAAATGATTTATATAAGGGAAGATGCAAAAAAATATCAAAAAAAAAGATAACTATATATAATTTTAAAGCAAATGAAACATCAGAGCTTTTTATAGCATAAACACCAATTAAGACATTGATAATCTTTTCCTGTATTAGCTAATTTTTCTTTTGCTGTTTTAACATCTCTTGCATGAGGGATAATGACCCGATCTCCAAATATTTCATTATTTGGACAATTAGCAGGTATGGCTACATTGTTAGCATCAGCAATTTGAAGTATTTTAACAAGTCTTAGAAGTCCATCCATATTGCTCCCAATATCTTGAGGATAATACAAGTTAACTCTTATAATTCTTTTCGAATCAATAATAAAAACAGTTCTTACCGTATTTAAAGTTGAATTTTTCCATTAATCTTCACTTGTGTTAAAATATCTCATAATGTATAAAATTAAGTATAAAGCAATCAATCAAAATTTATTCAACAATATCTAGATTTATCCCCCATTTAATCGAATTATTAGATGCTATTTTTAAAAACCAAATTTTTTCTCTATTTCAATCCTATTACGTTTGACACTATCTATTATTTTCTCTTGCAGGTTTTCACCATATGAGTCAATGGTTATCGTTAAAGGACCAAAATTCTCAACATCCATGATCCAGATGGCTTCAGTCATCCCAAGATCAAGCCATTCTACTTTTATTATGCGTTTAACTTTATTAGCAGCCAATACCGCAGCACCCCCAGTAAAATTACAATATACTGCTCCTATTTTCTTCATGGAATTAGCTGTCTTAAAGCCCATCCCTCCCTTACCAATGATCATTCGTATTTTGAAATTTTTAATGAAGTCTTCTTCAAATTCTTCCATTCGTGAACTTGTAGTTGGTCCTGCGGCTACCAATTCCCATTTATCTCCAACATCTCGAACAAGAGGTCCGCAATGATACATGACTAATTTGGAGAAATCAATAGGGATTTTTTTTCCTTTTTCAAACCATTCCAAAGCACGCACGTGTGTTCTATCACGAGCGGTAAATATCCTACCTGATAAATAAACTACATCTCCTATTCGTAATTTTCGGACATCTTTTTCAGAAATTGGCGTTCTTAATTTATGAAAGGCTATGTAAAATTCACCTCATGAGACGTATACTTGGTATTACCGTCAGCGGTAATGATTGCAGATGCCCTTCGTGCAGCCCAACATTGTACAGCGAGACCCACTGGAAACGAGGCAGGATGGCGCATCGTTACCTCTAAATGTACGTCTAAAACGGTTGTGCCCCCTCCCAATCCCATAGGGCCTATTCCCGTGTGATTTATAGCATCTAGCAATTCCAATTCGATTTCAGCTATTTTCAAGTTCGGATGCCGTTTCCCTACAGGTCTGTATAATTGCTTTTTAGCTAGATTAATGCAAATATCGGCACCTCCACCAATACCAATTCCGAGAATAGTTGGAGGACACGGTTTGGCTCCCGCTTCAATGATGGAATCAACAACAAATTTCTTCATTCCATTCATTCCTTGAGTTGGATTTAGCATTCCTAATTTACACATATTTTCCGAACCCCCACCTTTGGGAAGTATGGTCAATTCTAAATCAGAACCCTTCACGATGTCCCAATGAATCCAAGGAAAAAATAAACCAAGGTTATTTCCGGGATTTCCATTTGAAAGGGGATTTAAAGTATTAGGACGAAGGGGAATCTCATTCGTGGCTTTCCGAACTGCATTGTTAAAAATTCGTGTTAATTGACCAAGCAAAGGGAATTTAGATCCTACAGTAACGTAAAAAATTTGAATTCCAGTATCTTGACATATGGGAATAGCTCTCTTCTTGGCGAGGTTAATATTTTCAAGTATATTATTCAACTGGTCTCTTGCTACAGGATTATTTTCATTTTTAAGAGCTTCCTCAAGTCCAATTTTAACATCTTCTGGTAAATGGGTTGCTGCTAATTTCAAGAGATTAATTACAATAATTTCTAAACTAGAAGCTTTCATTATATTATAAAAATTTTAGTTGTGATTATAATATTATA
>DXJM01000115.1 GCA_019057355.1 Promethearchaeota archaeon
ATTAAAATGACTTCACGAAAACGAATATAATGACGAAGTAAGAGTCTTTGATAAAAAATAAAAATTTGATGCGTTTTAAATGAAAAGCAACTAGAACTATTCACATTCCATTTTATAAAAAGTAATTGTTATCTATTATTTAATTCTTTTTTTATTTCTCGAATTAATGCCTTCCCTCCATAGTAAATCGCGGGGATTCCAATGCTTAGCAACCAACATGTAATAGAGAGCCATAAATATAATTTAATTCCATTTATTAAAAGGACATTCAAGGGAAGAAAGGCAATTCCCGCTATAGCTAACAAAAAACTTACTATAATTGCTATTGGAACTTCGGAATTAGCAAATTTTTGCTTCAATTTTGACATTTAATAAACCTCTATTATATCTATAAAAGTGATAATTCTTCCGATACTATTTAATATTTTCGGAATAATATACATCTTTTTATACAGCTTATATACTAAGAAAAACAATCTAATTTATTTAACAATTTAGTAAAAATAAAAATATTATTTAAAAAGTGAAAGAATATGAGTGTTAGAAAATTAAAAGAAACTGCGTCGGTAATAGTAAATTTAGAACAAGAGCGAGAAACGTTATCATATTTAAAATTACTGCTTTTAGGAATTCTTGGGAGTATCTTTCTTGGGTTCGGAGGGCTTTTGTATGCTACTCTTTTATCATATTCATCTATACATGATGATGGCGTATTATTATTATATGGTTCAATTGTATTTGCATCTGGATTAATAATAGTAATGATGAGCGGAGCTCAAGTATTTTGTGCAGACTTTGGTATAATGGCTGCGTTAGAGAAAAAGATTTCCTGGGTAAAAGTGGTAATAAAGTGGTTAGTGGTATTTGCTGGGAATATTGTAGGAGCTTTTGTTCTTGCGTTCGTTTATTTCAATACAGGATTATATAAATTATCTTATGGTGCAGAATCAATTGGAGTAAGTATAGTAAAGATCGCGAGAATTAAGTGTGAGCTTGTTTGGTTAACAGGATTAACACGAAGCATTCTTGCAGGGGTTTTAATAGGCTTAGCAGTATGGATGTTTCATTCTGCAGAAAATACTGGAGGAAAGATAATTTCATGCTTAATACCAATAACACTATTATTTGCATTAGGATTTGAATATTCCGTCGCTAACATGCCCATTATCTTTTTAGGTGTTTTACTAGCGGGCGAAGGTGTTGGAGTTCCAGGTGAATATTTAGATATGGTCTATGGTTCTATTAATGGCATTGGTATAATAGCATTGGGAAATTTGATAGGTGCGGTGGTACTTTTTGGAATTATCTACTGGTTTGTTTATAAGAGATAGGAAATTAATAAAAAAAATGATAGTGATTGTTTAATTAAGCCCAATAGGAATTATAATTATTTTTTCATTTTTTTTTTTCTCGGAATGATGTTTTATATATAAATGCAAAATTTATATGAAAAAATTCAAAAATAAATTAGTTATTACATAAAAAACCTTCAGATATTAAAAAAATGGAAAATTTAAAGCGTTTTCTCTTGTTAATTTGTTCGATCTGTAAAAATATTTATGTAGATGACAGCTTTCAATTATTATTCAAGCATTAAGCCTTTTGTGGACGTGGAAGGTATCTGATTTCGATAAATCCATATGGAAAAGCTTCATTTTGTTCTTGTGATAAGTTATTTTTGCGTTTAGAAACACCAATGAACTTAATTGATATTATATCGAGTTATTACCCTCAACCAGAAACAAAAACATGTCCTTTCATTAATTAGAAAAATGAGTTTGTTATAATTTTCTAATTGAACTTTCTTTTGTTTGAATAATTAATATTTAATATTGGTTGGCGTCATAGAAAATATCCTACGCGCGTATAATCTTGAAAAAACATTATAAGGCACTCTCGATAAACGAATGGGCAAGAAATATGAATTAAAGGGCTAATAATTGAGAGAAAAACTACTTAAGTAAGGAAAATATATCGGTTTTATGTCTAATCTTAGGAAATAAAGTGTCCAATTTTAGGTAATATAAAATAGTTATAAAAAATTAAAAAAAAATAAAAAAACGTAAAATGATTTTTCTCTTATACATGTTTGTTAATCCTAAATTTAAGGATTATTTTAATGACGATTACCCAGAAATAATCATTCCTTGATCGTAAAAATCTGTCATTCTATCTTCCATTATGAGAAAATTTTCATTAGAATTATATAATTTATCTAAATGATCCTTTATATCGTCCATAAGAGCCCCTCTTTTGAACTTGAATGTAGGGGTTACATATTTATCTTCATCAAAAACCTTGGATGAAATCAAGAATTTTTTTGGACGCATGTAATCTGAGGTATCCTTTAAGTACTTTGAGATATCTTGTTCTATTACCGATTGAATTTCTTTATTTCTTATGAGGTCATTCCATGAATTGTATTTGATACCATGCTCTTCAGCGTATTTTTTGAGTGGTTCTTGATAGGGCACGATTATAGCTGTTAAAAATTTTCGAGAATCGTCACCTGTTAGGATAAACTGTCCTATGATTCGAGATGCTGGCGTAATCAGGTTTTCTACAGCCGCGGGGCTTATCATTTTTCCCGTCATTAGTTTTATGATTACCTTTGCTCGTCCCGTAATATAAACGTAGTCATCTTCATCAATCCTTGCTACATCTCCTGTATGCAACCACCCATCTTTATCAAGGGCTAAAGCAGTTAATTCGGGTTTCTTCCAATATCCTTGCATTACTTGTGGTCCTTTAATCAACAATTCTCCCGTTTCAGGATCGAGTTTCTGTTCCATGGGTTCATACGGACTGTTTGGAACATTAATAGGAGGTCCAATTGACCCTATTTTATCGTATTCATGAACTTTCTTATCAAAATCTGGTCTAAAGTCTGAATTGTATCTAGAGCGTAATAGATGCGTGACTGGACTTGCTTCGGTTAATCCGTATCCTTCAGCCATTAAAAATCCAAGGGTATTGAAAAAAATCATTACTTCTTTTGATAACTGGGCGGAACCACTTATCATTCCTTTCCAGCGACCCCCTATCTTTTTATTGACGATTTTTCCTACTAACTTTGCGGTAAATTTCTGTCTCAACTTTACTTTAAAAGGAATTTTTTCACCAGCTTCCCATAATCGGAAATAATGTCTTCCATTTTCTATGACTTCCGATACAATTTTTTGAATGAGTTTTGGATATTGTGCAACCTCATCTTGAACGATGTTATATATTTTCTGATAGACATATGGGATACCACACATAAAAGTTGGCTTGAATTCTTCAAAAGCTTTTCTAATTTTATCTGGATCATAATCATCGACCATGTTTATTGTTGCACCCATCAATATCGGGCAATATTCATCCACGCACCTTCCAAATGAATGGGAATAGGGCATGATACAACAAAGATCTTGTTCCCAAGGTTTTTCTCCTTTAATACTTGTAATAACTACCGATGCTCCCATTATAGCGTCTGAAAGGAAATTTCTATGGGTCAGCATGACTCCCTTTGGTATTCCAGTAGTTCCAGAAGTATAAATAAGGCTTGCTAAATCATTTTCCCTGACTCTTGAGATAGCCTCTTCAATAGGAAGGGGATGATCTACGACATAATCGAACCCTTTTTGAATAAGATCCTTAAAGTTAAACACGTTTTCTTTCAACAAAGATTTATCAACGATATCAACAACCACGATGTGTTTTACCGTTGGGATTTCATTTTCTATCGAAAGTATTTTTTTGAGATTTGCTTCACTATCAACAACGACGACCTTACTTTCTGAGTCATTCAAAATATATTTCATTTCTTTGGGGGTTAAAGAAGGATAAATTGCTACAGACGCAGCACCCAAAGATTGCAGGGCTAAATCAGTCAAAGCCCAATAAGGTGTTGTTTTTGAGCAAATAGCTACATGATCGTATTGCTTTATCCCTATTGCTCTTAATCCGTGAAAGGTGTTCGTGACATGATATCCGAGTTCTCCATATGTCAATGTTCGAATCTCCATGTTTTCAATAAACCATCTTATTGCGGTTTTATCACTGAATTTTTTGATTGAATAAAAAGTCATCTCTCCAAGACTGTTAAATTTTCTACTAGGCAAGTATTTGCTCCATTTTTTTGGATTCTTTTTTTTATATTTTCTTTGAATAGGTGCCACCTCATCTTTTAAAGAATCCTTCTTTTCCAGCGTTTCATATTCTAGTTTAGTAGTCATTTTACAACATTTCGTAAAGATTTTTTTAAATTTAACCTTTCATTTATAGGTTACAGTAAGTGGTCCATAAGA
>DXJM01000116.1 GCA_019057355.1 Promethearchaeota archaeon
AAATAAATAATTCTAAATTCAAATATAATCCTAAAAGATAACTAATAAAATAAGATTTTATCGGTGAAAAATGTTATCTAAAAAGAATCAAACAGTGTTTTATGAAACAAGAGAAATAAGCTCTCGAAATGGAAATAAAAAGGAAAATATTATATCTTCGATTAAACTTTTACATGATAATATTCAAATTGGATTTAAAAGCGTGGTCTATCGGAATGGACTTATTTATAATTTT
This sequence comes from Promethearchaeota archaeon, assembly GCA_019057355.1. Classification (GTDB taxonomy): domain Archaea; phylum Asgardarchaeota; class Lokiarchaeia; order Sigyniarchaeales; family SOKP01; genus FT1-020. Next base: position 236 of record DXJM01000116.1, read on the forward strand.
GTAAATCAGAGAGCTTATGATTTTAAAAAAAAATTTAAAACAATCGGAACAATAGCATGTTCAAAAAAAAATAATACCATATTAGATCTTCCTTGTGGAACGGGATATCTCACGAGATATTTAAGTAGCAATAGTACTTATATCGGATGGGACTTAAATGGAACCTTCTTGGAAAAAATTAAGAAGGATTGGACAAAGGGCAGAATAACGATAAATAAAATTATTCTCGAGCAAAAGAATATTTTTGATTTCAACAACTACCCTAAAAATATAGATGCTATTGTTTTTTGCGATATTTTGCACCACGTATACCCTCATCATCTTAAATTAGTAGAAAATGCTAAAAAATATACTAAAAAAATAATAATTTGTGAACCCGTTGCGGTAAGGCCAGAACAAATGAATGTTAAGGATTGGATTGCTAAAGTAGTGATTAAAATTGTAAAACATTTGCCTGAAAAGGCGATAAAATTTTTAGATTATATTTTGGCTGATAATGATGGTATCAATGATTATATCGATCGATCAAATTGGCCTTATAATAGAGATTCTCTTCGAGAGTTTTACATAAGTTTAGGGATAAAAGAAAAGAGAATATATGATATTGGTGATGAATCTTTAGGTGTTTGGGAGGAAGGATGATTTATCAATGATAATAGAAATTAATTTTAGCCTATTAGGAGCCTATTTTATTGAGTATTGATACATTTTTTTCAAACTCAGGTATCTTCCTCAAATAAATTAATTCTTAGATCGTATTGCTTGGGGCTGTATTTACAATTTAACTCGCAACAAGTGGGCAAGTAAGAATATACTTCAAATTGTCCCATAGGTACTAAAAGATACATTAGCGAATGAATTAATTGGCAAGAACTATTAATTTCATCAAGCGGACCATCGCATAATAAATTTTTATGTTTATCTTTGTCTACGAAGAGACATATCCCATCTTTGGGTTTAAATCCAAATAAATATTGAAATTGAGGGATCACGGGATAATTTTCTGTTTCCACCTTTCTTTCATATTCAATCTGGATTTTATTAAAAGATAACGTAAATTTTAAAGCTTTATAAGAATCATTCTTTTTATCTTGTTCATTAATATCATGAACTTTAAAATCACGAGAAACGGCTTTATCGATTAAATCTACTAAATCTTTATTCAACATTCTACAAGTTATTAGATCAATTTATAGATATTTATGTCTTTGGACTAATTATTTTCCCTTTTTTTTGATCCATCCATTCAGAGAATATTTCTTCAATTACCAATAATCCCTTTTGGTTACAATTGCTACATTCTTCTTCCATTAGTGTTTTAAAAGTAAAGTCTCCTGGTTTAAAAGGTCGATCATATTTTGTTAAACACTCTCTACATTTTATTACGGAAGTTATTTTTTGAACGACTCCTTCTTTCAGCTTTAGAATATCTCCTATATCGGGTATTGGAGGGAATTGAGGTTCTTCGGACATCATTAAATGGTAAAGAGTTCAGAAATAAAAAGTTTACTCCCAAGTCTAAATATTATAACATTAGAGAATTCAATAAAGAATGATGGAAATATTCGACTTCTCCCATCATTATTTTAAGAAATTTAGGATTAATTTTTCGAGGTATTTTCACTTTCTTTTTCTTTTTCCTTTTCAGAGCTTTCTATATCATTGATTTTTATAGATACTTCATTTACATCAATGCTTACTTTTTGTTCTGGAGGTTTTGGTTTCCGGGAAGTAATAACTTTCGCATATCTCAAGATGCTCTCTCCAATCATCCACCCGTCTTGAATGATATCAATTATCGAGTTATTTGGTAAGCCCTCTCTTTCTACGGAACTTAAGGCTTCATGATAATGATAATCAAATGGATCATTAACTTTCACGTTCATTACTTTCGCCCCGTCATGAGCCTGAAATATGTTCATAAATTGATTAAAAAACTGAGTGATACTTGCATTATTGGGATCTTGCATGAGAGCTTTCTTATATGAATCATAAAGGGGGAGAAATTTTTTTAAAACTGAAGCAATATATTCAAGGCGCAAGTTATTTTTCTCTTTATTCCATCTTTTTTGAGAATTTTCGAATTCTGCTTGAAGATGGATGAATTTTTCTTTCCAATCCTTTGAACTTTCAAGATCATTTTTTTTTAATTTTAATTCTTCTTCTAAATTCTTTACTTTACCAATTAATTCTTCTTTAGTAAGGTTTTCTAGAAAATTAGCTTGTTTTTTATTCATTACTTTATTTTCTTCAATTTCTGTTTTTTTATCACTTGAAGATTCATTTGATTCAATATCTTGATTTTTACATGAAGAATTTTCCGTTATCTTTTCCTCTTTTATTTCTTTTTTCCCAGTCATATCAGGTGATTCTTGAACTTTTTTTTTAAAATTAATTAAAAAATATTAGAATTTAATGGAGAGAAAATTATTTTTCTAGTCCTCATCCCAATCAACATCAACGACTTTCTTTTTATCTTCCTTATCGTCCTTTTTATAACCTGCTCCTCCGGCACCTTTTCCACCCATATCACCCATTCCTTCTGAAGGAATTCCCCCCATCCCTCCAGGAGGCATTCCTCCCATTCCGCTTGCGGCTCTTTGAGCTTGTTCAGCGGCTTGCTGGTAGGCTGCTTGTTGCGATTGGTCTCCATAAATTCTTTGAGAAAATCCATGCATTGATTTTTGAAGGTTTTCCATCCCTAGTTTGATCCGTTCTAGATCATCGGTTTTTACATCCTCTTCTAATGATTTTATAGCAGCTTCAATCTCATTCTTTTCTTTATCTTGTATCTTGTCCTTGTTATCTTCCATTAATTTTCGAGTTTGATATATAATTGATTCAGCCATATTTTTTGTTTCAATTCTTTCACGAAGTTTCTTGTCCTCTTCTTCATATTTTTCTGCATCTCGTACTTTCTGGGAAATTTCTTCTTCACTTAATCCTTGAGCACCAGTAACGGTTATTCCCGTTTCTTTACCCGTACCTAAATCCTTAGCCTTCACATGGACGATACCATCCGCATCAATAGAAAATCTTACTTCTATTTGTGGTATTCCCCGAGGTGCAGGTGGTATTCCGGTTAAGTGAAATGTTCCTAAAGAAATATTATCCTTTGCCATTGTTCTTTCACCTTGAAGGACATTAATGGTTACGGCTGGTTGGTTATCTGCAGCTGTACTAAAGATTTGAGACTTTTCCGTTGGGATTGTTGCATTTCGTTCGATTAGTTTTGTAAAAACACCTCCAAGTGTTTCTACTCCAAGGGATAAGGGAGTCACGTCCAATAACAATAAATCTTCTACTTCACCCGCAATAACGCCACCTTGGATGGCAGCACCCATTGCAACACATTCCATAGGGTCAACGCTATGTTCAGGATCTTTACCAAAATACTTCTTGAATCTTTCTTGGACTGAAGGCATTCTTGTAGGACCCCCTACTAAAATTATTTTATCAACTTCTTTTACCGATAACTTGGCATCAGATACTGCCCTCTGCATGATTGGATCCAACCTTTTTAAAGTTGGTTCAATCAATGATTCCAATTTTGCCCTTGTGAGATCAATTTCTAAGTGAAGGGGATTACCATCTTTTTGCGTAATATAGGGTAAATTAATATTTGAGGATAAAATCGTTGAAAGTTCAATTTTTGCTTTTTCCGCAGCATCTTTAATCCTAATCATTGCTTTTTGATCCGATCTCAAATCAATACCTTCTTTTTTCTGAAATTCTCCTGCAAGCCACTCTATAATGGCGTTATCCATATCAGTTCCTCCTAAATGAGTGTCACCTGCAGTAGACATAACTTCCACCACACCTTCTCCATATTCCATTAGTGTTATATCAAACGTGCCTCCTCCAAGATCAAGCACGCAAATTTTCAATAACTTGTCCTTTGTATCTTTATCTAGACCATAAGCCAAACAAGCTGCTGTTGGCTCATTAATCATTCGTACTACTTCAAGACCAGCTATTTCACCAGCATTTTTTGTTGCAGTTCTTTGAGCATCATTGAAATATGCTGGAACAGTAATAACAGCCTTTTTTACTTCTTCCCCTAAATAAGCAGAAGCATCATTTTTAATCTTTTTAAGAATCATTGCTGAGATTTCTTCAGGACTAAATTCCTTTGTCTCATTTCCAACCTTCACCCTGGTTTTGTATGATGTCCCCATTTTTCTCTTGATGGCATAAACCGTTCCTTCAGGATTTGAAACTGCTTGACGCCGGGCGGGTTCCCCTACGATTTTTTGGCCTTCTTCATTAAATGCCACATAAGAGGGGAATGCTTTTCCTCCAAGAGTTCTTCCTTCTGCAGCAGGAATGATTTCAGGTTGTCTTGTAATTGGATTTAATATTGCACAGGCACTATTAGATGTTCCTAAATCAATGCCTACAATTTTTTCTTTTTTAGTTTTTTTCTTTTCTCCATCTTTGGACATGAAATTCACTTTTTTTCTTTTATGAGTATTTTTTTTATATTCACTAGTATTTAATATTCATTAAACACGGTCTTATCTTATCTAAAATTATGAAATAACAATTAAAAATTTTTTTATTTAAAGATCTCTATATCAGTAAGAGTTTTATGACATAATTATTTAATAACAATTATAAAAACAACGATTATAATACGGTTAAAATACATCTTAGATACCTAAAAAGATATATTTTATCAATCATTTGTAATTACAAATTTTAATGCTTTAAGAATTTTCATCTATATCCTAAGAAAAGCACGAGGTTGAAGAAGGATTAGTAACAAAAACAAGAGAGACTATTATGAGGTATTAGGGATTTCAAAAGATGCTACTGAAAAAGATATAAAACTTGCTTATCGTCGATTAGCCAGACAATTCCACCCAGATATGAATAAAACAGACCCGAAAGCAAAAGAGAAATTTATAGAAGTTCAAGAAGCATATGAAGTATTGATCGATCCACAAAAACGCCAAAATTATGACCAATATGGCTTTAGCGGTGTAGACATAGACATGAGCAGCTTTTATAGTGGAGGAATTCCCGGAATTGATGAATTATTTCGTTCAATATTTGGTGGTGGTGGTTTTGGAGGAATTGGAGACATTTTTGGGAGTGGATTTGGAGGATTTGGTTCTCGCTCGAGGAGATCCGAACCTAGAAGAGAAGTGGGACAAGATATTGAACATCGAATCAAATTATCTTTTGAAGAAGCAATGTTTGGGCTAAAACGTGATCTAACTATCCAGAGATTTGTTCCTTGTGATGATTGTGAGGGAACTGGGGCTTTAAATGGAGATAAATCTAATGTATCGACTTGCCCAGAATGCAATGGCACGGGAAGGGAAAGGAAAATGACTCGCTCAGGATTTGGAACAATTATACGCGAAACAGAATGCAACAATTGTAAGGGATCGGGAGAAATCTTGGTAAATAAATGTAAAACCTGTAAAGGGAGAAAAGTCACTGAGGAAACGAAAACAATTAAAGGAATTAACATCCCTGCTGGCGTGGAAGATGGCGTCCATTTAAAAATGCAGGGTGCAGGGCATATACCTTCTTCTAATGCAATTCCTGGGGACCTATATATTAGAATTGATGTCGAAGAAATTAAGGATTTTTTTCGAAGAGGTAACGATCTTTATACCAAGGCAGATATTGATATCGTGACTGCAATAATAGGAGGAAAAATAGAAGTTCCTACCTTGGATTATAAAAATAATAAGATTTCTATAAAAGAATTAGACATCCCCGCAGGAACTCAATTTGGAACCGAATTTAGAATTAAAAACCATGGCGTATCTTATCTGAGAGGAAAAGGAAAGGGGGATCAATATGTCATTGCCAATATAATAATGCCAGTTAAAATATCTGATAAACAGGTAGAATTACTAAAAGAATTCAAAAAATTAGGAGAAAAATAATTTTTTTTTAGAAACAAATTTTTTCTCCTTTTTTCATTAAACTATAAATTTGAATCAGTCCATGAGTCAATCCACTAAACCTGTTTTTACGATGATTTTCTATGGATAGTATTTAATGAAAGGTAATTATTTCCATTCATGCCTACAATCTCCACATTTATATTTCTTTCCATAGATTTTAGAGCCCATATCCTGATATATAACGGTTGATTTGTCATCAATTTCAAGTATAAACGCTCCAGAGGCACCACAATTAGGACATTGTCTTTTTCGTTCGGAAGAGTCAGAGTATTCTTTAGAAACTTGAGCGCCAATAGACCGTTGAGTAATAGTTGGTTTTTTCTTTTTATGATTAGAAAATTCTATCACATTATCTTCCGTCAAGATTTCTGGAGAATCGGAAACATTTTTAGTTTCAGTATCCACGGTCATCAAAAGTGCTGCCTTTAACATCTGATTCTTCTCTTCTATTTTCTTATTTTCCTCTTCTAATTCCGTGATGCGCCATTCTAAAACCAAGTATTTATCATTGAATTCTTCTTTATTTGATTGGAATTGAATATTTTTAAGTTTGTTATGTAGGGAAGCATTTTCATCCATTAAGTCTATGAGAGATTTATTTAATTCGCTTATTTGTTCTTCCCAAAACTCGGATTTTGATTCTTCTCGTAATTTATTGATGATTTCTTGATTTTCAGAATTTTTTTTTAATAACTCCTCGATGGTAATGTTTAATTCTACTACTTTTCCACTTATATCTTCCTTAATTTTTCCCTTTTCTTGCTTTTTTGATTGAATTTCTTCCACCTTGTTTGTTTTTTCAATCAAATCAATAATAATCCTTTCTAATTTTATAATATCATCATTTTTCCAGTTAATTTCCTGTCTTTGTGAAATAATGAGACTCTTTAAAGTGTTTATTACATTTAATTTATCGATAGAGCTATTATCTATTTTATTTATCAAGTTAATCTCACTTAAAATGCGAGAATTTAAATAATTAATTTCATTCTGTAATTTCTTTATTTTCAACCTATAATTCTCTTCATTTACATTTCCCTCATTTTTGCTCATAATTTCACTTTTACACCATGTTATTAAAAACTTCTCTCTTACATAGTAATAAAATATTCATTAAAAAACTTAAGCCCTGGAAAAAACCTCAAATATTCATTGTTGAATTTAGGAAAAGAAATCATAATAAATGATTGTCAAGCCATTCTAATAGAAAATTAAAAACTTCTTCTCGATTGGTTTCATTCAGAAGTTCATGTCGTGCTCCTTTAAAAAATTTTACACCAAGGTCCTTGATACCAATTTTTTTATATCGCTCCAAAATAGGGATGAGATTTTTAGTTTCGTTGCTAACGGGATCGGATTCGCCTGAAGCAAACAATATGGGAAGATCTAATGCAATATGTTTTTCATTTTCTATATCCCATATTTTCTCAAAAGCATTTAACATTTCAACGAAAAATGAAGCGGGGACAATAAATCCGCATAACGGGTCATCGATATATTTTTTCACTTCTGCTTTATCTCGGCTTAACCATTCAAATCCAGTAGGATTAGGTTCATTTTTATAGGGATTATTGAAACTTCCAAAACTTAGATCATTCATTTTAATGCTCGGTTCATTGGAACCTAATTTTTTGACTTCTTTTTTTGCGATAGATTTTCCTATTTTTATAATCGTACTTCTTTGATGGCCATTTGAACCCAATAATATTACCCCTTTATAATCACTGCTCCATTTTTGTATTATATCTTGGGATATGAATGATCCCCAAGAATGACCAATTAAAAACAATGGAATATTTGGGTTTTCTTCTCTAATTAAAAGAGATAAATGATGGATTCCATGGACAGTTCCATCCCATCCACTTTCTCCTAAATAACCGGGACCCATGTTATTAAGCTCGATTGTTTTTCCATGTCCTCGGTGATCATCTGCATAGCAAATATAGTCATTATTGCACAAAAATTCAGCAAATACTTCATATCTTTTTGCATGCTCCGCCATTCCATGAACGATCTGAACCGCTGCTTTTGGCTTATTAACAGGTTCCCATTTATACACATTAATTTCAAATCCATCTTTATCTTTAAAGGAAAATAGTGAACTTTTCATATCAGTTGCCATTATTGATATTCCTCTCTATTTTAATTATTTAATAGTAAAAAACTAAACTTTATAAAGTTGAATTTTTTAACGGTTAATTTAGTGCAAATTATTTCTTTTTTCAACTATTCATACAAAAATTTTTAATATAATTCTATTTTAACCTAAACGTAAAAATTAATCCTTATCGTTTTTGATAATAAGAACCATGAAATGGAAATGT
>DXJM01000117.1 GCA_019057355.1 Promethearchaeota archaeon
CTTTGATACTGATTTTTTTTATTTTATCCTGTTTTTTACTTTTTTCTTTAGTCTTGTTTTTGATTAACAGCAAATAATAATAATTTAAATGATATATTTAAATTAAGATGGGAAAAGTAATGCTCAAAAAAGATCTGGTAAAAGTATCCAATTTAAAAACGCTATTCACGCTTATCAATCAGCATCTTTATGCTAAATTGAAATATGTTGATACCGATACTCGTGCCCGATCGAGAGAAATGATTAATTTGCTGTTAATCAAGTTAGTGGATGAAATGAATAAATCCCCTGACGATGAGCTTGATTTTTATATCCGGGAAAATGAAACAGATCAAGATCTATTAAAACGCCTGCAAGTTGTATTCAAGAATAACGTGCACAATAAATATCCTGAGATCGTAAGTAAAAATGAACATATTGGTTTGAATGGGGAGCTCTTAAGCTTGATCGTAAAAGAATTACAACACGTTTCTTTGCTCCAATCTTCAAAGGACATTTTTGCTGATGCTTTTGAAATATTTGTAAGTAAATTGTTAAAAGAAGAGGGAGGTCAATTTTTTACTCCTTCTAATATAATAAGATTCATGGTTCACTATTTAAATCCTAAAATTGATTCTAAAATTTTAGATCCTGCTTGTGGTCATGGAGGTTTCCTTTTAGAAGCAAAAGATTTTCTTTGGGATAAAATAAAAAAATCTTCAGAACATCCAGCTCAAAAAATGAAATCCATGATTTCAAACCTCTATGGTATTGATAAAGATCCATTTCTTGTAAAAATATGCAAGCTTTACTTGGAAATCTTGAGTAGTGGAAGGTCGAACATAGTATGTGAAAATTCTCTTGATCCACGTTCTTACCGCTCTGAGGCTCAAAGTTTGATTAAAAACGACCATTTTGACTACATATTCACAAATCCTCCCTTTGGAGCGAGAATTCCCATCGATAATAAAGATATATTAGCGTTATACGAGCTAGGTCACGCGTGGAAGAGTGAAGGTGATTCAAACTGGGAAATGCAATCTAAATTAATTCATAAGAAAGCACCACAAATTCTTTTTATAGAACGATGTGTCCAATTATTAAATGACGGAGGTAAATTGGGGATTGTACTTCCAGAAGGATTATTCGGAAATCCCTCTGATCGAAACATATGGGAGTATTTAAAGTTAAAAGGAAAGATTTTAGGTATAATATCATTGCACCAAAATACTTTCCAACCATATACGTGTAATAAAACTAGTATTCTATTTTTTCAAAAATTAAAAAAAGCTCCCCATAATTATATAATTAATTTTGCTATAGTGAATAATATCGGTCATGATAAAGATGGAAAGATCCTTTTTAAATTAAATAAAAATGGAACGAAAAAACTAGATTCTGAAGCAAATCCAATAATTAATGATGATTTAATAGCCCTTAATGATAAAATCAAGAATAGTGAGGATTTTGATTATCATAAAGATCAGCTTGTATTTAATATCGCTTTAAACAAGATTAAAAATAATATTTTTATTCCCAATTATTATACGGGAGTAGAACGGAATCTCAAAAAGCTTTCGGAAGATAAAGATTACACTTTACTTTCAATTAAGGATTTAATTAATAAGAACATCATTTATACAAAAAATAATGGTTTTATCCCTAGAGGAGATGAAATTGGTTCTAATGTATATGGATTAGGCGAAATTCCGTTTATAAGAACGAGTGATCTAAATAATTGGGAAATCAATCTCAATTCTCATAAAAAAACATCCAAAGAATTGTATGAATTGTACAGGAAAAAGCAGAATATTGAAACAGGAGATATTTTATTAGTGAAGGATGGTGGTCCGAATTTGATCGGAAAAACGGGATATATAACTGAATTGGACAGGAAAATCATCATTCAAAGCCATATATATCAATTAAAAATTATAAAAAATGATTTGGAAATTGATTCCTACCTTCTATTATACTTATTAAATCTTGATATTGTTCAAAAACAAATAAAAGCCATTACATTCATTCAAGGAACGATAGCCACGATTGGAAATCGAATTATAGACGTTATTTTACCCCTTCCTTCCCTAAAAAGCAAAAGAATAGAGATTTCAAGGTATATACGAGAAATAATTGAAGATAAAATTAAAAATAGGAAAAAGATAGACGATTTATCTATAGATCTTATAAGTCAAAAATAAGCAAACGAGATTAGTAAATCGACCATTATTTAAATGGGTCATGATATGAATTTATCAGATAAAAAAATAAGAATAAGAATAAAAAATTTTAATTATATAAAGCATTTAATTGATTTCCATAATTTTGAAGCACATTTCTACGCTTGAGTTTCATAGTTTGGGTTAACATTCCGTTATCGATTGTAAAATCTTCAGCAATGATTAAAAATTTCTTTGGAATTTCATACCCTCCAAATGTTCCTTTCAATTGGTTAGTGGCCTGATCGCTTAAAAATTGCTGAACTTTTGGGTTTTTAACCAATTCGTTAGGATTAGTTTCGGTTATTCCTGCTTGTTTAGTAAACATTGGAAGAATTTGAAAATTAGGAACAATAAGGCAAACAGTATGCACTTTACCATCACCATAAATCATGGCGTTAGCAATATATTGATTTAGCTTGAGTTCTTCTTCTATTGAAGCGGGATGAACGTATTTTCCATTTTCTAACTTAAATTCTTCTTTAAATCGACCGGTAATGAATAAGAAACCCTCTTCATCAAGTTTACCTCGATCTCCCGTTCGTATACCTCTTCCCAATTTAGGGTCTTCTATGAATACTTCCTTTGATTGTTCAGGTTTATTATGATATCCCTGCATTACGTTTGGACCAAAGCATAGAATTTCTCCATCTTCACTATCTTCTCCTACTAAGGATTTATCAATAACTACGGTAACATTCTCAATTGGTTTTCCAACTGAACCTAATTTGTAAGCTGCAGGGCAATTAGCGGTAATAACAGGAGATGTTTCTGTCAAACCATATCCATCATAAGTGGCAATCCCAATATCAATAAAAAATTGAGCAATATCAGGATTCATTACGGCACTCCCCGTAACTGCATACCTTAATTTTCCTCCAAATAAAGCACGGATTTTCTTAAATACAACCTTCATTACAAGTTTATCCTTTGCTCCTACCTTACCTCCTTCTCTCAAAGTTGCAGCAGTTTTTAGAGCTCCTTGAAATAATGCTTCTTTCTTTGGTCCTTCTTGCTTCATTTTTAAATGGATACCTTGATAAACTTTATTAAAAATTCTTGGCACTGCAATTAAAACAGTTGGTTGTACTTTTGGCATGTCAATTGTAAGCGTATCCGTGGTATCCATAAAACCACATGACTCGCCTGAAGATATATTGTGATATAATTCACAAGTTTGACCAAAACTATGAGCCCACGGTAAAATTGAGAATGATCTATCTTTATAGGTAACATCAGGGAAATTTACATCTGCCGCATGCACGTTGGATGTAAAATTACCATGACTTAAAAGAACACCTTTAGGATCACCAGTAGTTCCAGAAGTATAAATTAAACCTGCAATATCACTCCAGTGAGGCTTGACAGATTTAATGGGATTTTTGGTTCCCAATTCTTCGAGTGATTTCATGCTATTTTCAGCATTACTTCTGATTATATATATTTCTTGAAGGGTGTTAATCTCATCTTTATATCCTTTTACGATTTTGTAAACTTCATCATTAACAACAAAGAGGACTTTCACGTTCCCATCTTTCACGATGTATTTCCATACTTTTTCCAATTCCTTTTCATACATTGGAACAAGTCTTGCGTTAAGGCCATAAGTAGCAAAAGCAATAACCGCCCATTCTACACAATTATTAATGATCAAACCCACTGCGTCATCTTTTTTTATACCGATCTGAGCCAATCCTGCTCGTAAATTATCGACGCGGCTAGCGAGCTCACCATAAGAAATCCATTCATATTCTCCATCTGCATTCTTTGTCCCGAAACATTTTTTATCGGAAAATTCCTTGGTAGCCTTTTCAAATATGTCAACTAAGTTATTTGGCTTTCTATACCATTCTTCTTTCATTTTTTTTCCTCATATTATTTTTTTTCTTTTCATTTATTTTTTCAGTAATTAATATAACAAACACTTACTAAAAAAAAATTTTGGTTTCTTTTTACATATTGAAGAATAATTTTTATTGAAAAGAATTGTTGGTTCTACATATTTATTATAAATCACATTTTTAAGTAGTAGTAGGTTAATTTAACAATTTTTTAATACAATCTCCTATATTAAACATTATTCAAAATGAATAACAATAATAATAACCTTAATGAAGAGAATAAAATGTATTGATATTCTTCGAGGTCTTGCCATTATTTGCATGTTTTTATACCATATTCAGATTTGGTGGATAAATAAGAATGATATATCAATTATCAATGCCTTATATTCAACTTATGCAATTTTAGGAACAACAGGTTTTCTCTTTATTAGTGGTGTTAGTACGATGCTTTCTTATAAATTTAGAATGCAAAAGATTGATAAAGAATATACTAAAAGAGTAATAAAGAGAGAATATTTCTTTCGGGCACTCTTCATTTTAATAATTGCATTATTATATAATATTTTTATCGCATTCACTTTTGGAATAATAACAGACATTTGGAAATGGTTTATTTTACTCACGATAGCATTTTCATTGCTCCTGGCTTGGCCTTTATTAAAAACTTCAAAATTATTAAGAGTCTATGTTGCGGGAATATTCTTTTGTGTTGATCAATTTTTAGTAGTATTTTTAGCCAATTTTCAAGGGCAATTAAATCTTTTTGGAATACTATTTTATATCCTTTATAATTCTTTAGATCAAGATCCAATAATGTCTTTTTTCAGTTTCTTCTTGATTGGAACCGTGATTGGTGATCTTATTTTTGAGACTCAACAAAAAGAAGAATTTTCCCAACGAAAATATTACTTAACTAGAAGATTCTTGATACCTTGCCTTATCATTGGGGGTATTATGATTTTTTGTGGTATTTCTCTTCAAATTCCGGAAATCTTGAAAGTCGAAAAGGCGGGATTTGATGCGACCGTTGATTTTCCGAATTTTTTAAGTCGAGGAACATTATCTTGGATGATATTTGCCATCGGTATTGAATTGGTATTAATATCAGTGCTCTATAGCATAGAAGTTCTTGAAATTTTTAAAATAAAAAGAAGCTATAAATCCCTATATTAA
>DXJM01000007.1 GCA_019057355.1 Promethearchaeota archaeon
TTGATGATTTAATGAGGATCTCTTCCCTATCAAAAAAAATGATTTCCATTCAAAAAATGGAAAGTGAACCCATAACGGAATTAATCATCGGGATGACGACAGACCCTCAATTTGGTCCAGCATTGATGTTTGGCATAGGTGGGATCCTTGTAGAATTGCTAGAAGACGTATCGTTCCGTATCGCGCCCATAACGGAGTATGACGCCAAGGAAATGATTCAAGAGATAAAAGGCTTTCCTATTTTAGATGGTTATCGCGGGAAACCTAAGGCTGATATTGATGCTATAATCAAGACGCTAATGAAAATGTCTGATTTTGTAACAGAATATGAGGATTATATCCAAGAAATCGATTTAAACCCCGTCTTTATATACGAAAAGGGCTTAGTATGCGTAGATTCTCGAATGATATTGAAACAAAAACACTAAGATTTTTTTGATTTATTTCTTAACTGATCTTTTTTAGTATTTAGCTCTTTTGTAATTTTTACATGAAATTAAAGGGCTCGGTAATATTCGGGTCTCAATGCTTCTTGATGATTGAGTCCATAATCGATGACGCTCAATATTTTATCCCTATCTCTATCTAAAACACCTTTTATGGGCAAGTAATTGGAGGCATGATTTGAACGAAAAATACAATTAGCACGTTTATTAGAAAATTCGATGTTTTCTATAAAATGCTTTAATTCCTGTAATATTTCACCCTGGTTCATTTCTTTAAATTCTCCTTTCACTTTTTGAGTGTATATTTCTGTTCCCTGCGGAACAATCAGTGTAAGGAAGGCAATATACCACGTTCTATCATCATCAGGACATATTTTATTAACTAAATCTGCAGATTCCTTGGCATGCTCCTCTGATAGTTCTGGATTGCCCGCCCCTCCAATACCATTAATGAAGGTTGCAGATAAGGTAATATTTGCCCTATATAGCTTGCTTGCGGCTTCTATGAAATCTTGTTTTGTTGCATGCTTTTTAATTTGTTTTAGAAGCTCATCATGTCCCGTTTCAAATCCAACATACGCTATTTTCAAACCTGCTTTTGATAAAGACTTTAATTGGTCATCAGACTTTTTTAATATATCCTTAGCATGAGCATATACCCCACATCTTTCAAGATAAGGAAATAACTTTTTCGCATGTTGAGTGACTTCAAGTAATTTTTCAGTAGGAGTGACCATTGCATTGCCATCTAAAAAAAAAATTTTTTTTACACGAGGACCATAATGTTTTCTAGCAATTTCCATGTCTCTCTTGACATCATCCATATCTCTTATTAAGAAATGTTTCCTAAGATTAGACATGCAGAAATTGCATCGAAAAGTGCATCCTTCTGTTAATTGAATTAGCAAGGAATTGCCTTCTGATGGGGGTCTAAACACAGGATAACAGTAATAAATATCTTCGGAATCCATATGCAAAAGTAGATCATAATTTAATATAGGTCAATTTAATCCTCATCGTCAAATTCCTCGTTATCGTCTTCCTCGTCATCCTCTTCTTCATCATCCTCTTCGTCCTCCTCTTCTTCGTCATTATCGACCGGTTTTTTTTTACAGGAATTTAAGTGGCGTCCCAGTCTTTGAAATTCTTTACCACAATAGGGACATTTTTGTGATCCCTCTTCCTCTTCAGTTTCTTTCGATTTTTTAGAAGGGCTTGCTGTCTTTTTTTCTTTCTTCTTTTTTGTTTTTAAAGGCATGATATCTTCTACACTCGCATCATCTGGGGCAAATTCACAGCTTTCAATATGGCTTCTTAAATCATCTACGATTTCATCGCAAAAGGGGCAAATAATTTCCGAAAAATCATCAGAATCTTCAAGATCATCCTTGTCTGCTTTTCTCTTTTCGAATTTTAATGGTAATTCCCCTTCATCTTCCTCAAATTCATCAGTGCTCAGGTCTACGTCTTCATCGGAGAGCAGATCTAAGAGTTCAATTTGTTTTTCCTTTAATTTATCTTCAGCAAGTTTTTTGCTCTCCTCATAAATTTCCATTATTTTAACATTATTCTTTGGAGAATAAAAATTGCATGTTTCGCACACAAAAGCTTTTGTACCAAGGACTAAATCTCTTTGACTGCAATAGCATAAAGGTTGTAAAGAGTTTGAGATATCTCCTTTTGGTTCAAGATATTTGCATGCTTGTTTTCTTGAATATTTAATTTTCTGTTTTCTTCGAGGAATATCAATCACACTTATAGACTTGATTATTTCAGAAACAAGTAAGTTACCCAATGAAAGATAGAATATAATTTTTTACTTTTATAAAACATTTCATCAGAACATGGTTAGAAGTTATACTTGATCTTGTTAAGTTCAGATTGAATTTTTTTTTCGATTTTAACATTCTCGATAGTAGGAAGCATGTTGTTGATTGCTTGTTTTAAATCAATTATCTTGGGAATGAGTGATTCAGGCTTGCTCCATAATGATTTTCTTAAAGGATGCTGACTCAAAATAGCATTATTATAGTTATAAATTGCCTCTTTATAAAATAAAGCAGCACTCTCTAAATTTTTAATTCTTTGATGGTATATGTTTCCAATTTTATGAAAACACATGCCTGCTCCTGCATAATCATTTTCTTTTACATAATCTACAGCTCCATCTTGGATCATGTTAAGTGCTTTCTCTATGTCCTTATCTTCACCACTTTTTAGAAGTAAATACCCTTTAAGGTAGTTTGCTTTGGCTCTATAGAATAAATGCTTCTTCTTATTCGCTAGAATGAGGAGTTCTTCTGAGAATTGTTCTGCTAAATTAAAATGGTTGTTAAGTATGCATTTTTCACATATTTGGTTTAATAAATCTAATACTCTTTCATAATCATCAATTTTTTTGTATAACTTCATTCCATCCTTAAATTTTTCGACTCCCGTAAAGGAATCTTTTTCTTTAAATGCTCGATTTCCCTCAAAGATTAATTGTTCCGCTACTTCTTTTATCTGTTCTTTTCTTTGTGTTTTTTTATTTGAAATATCTTGGTAGTATATATCGCCAACATCGAAAATTGTTTCTTCAGATTTTGGAATTTCTGTAAGAAAATCCTGATTGGAGAAAAATTGATTATTACTTGGAGTATTGCTTTTATTTTGAAATTCAAATTCTTCTCCATAGGCCATTTCTAAAGGAACTCCAGCACTTGCCCTAGCAGATATTTCAGCGAGAACATTTGCAAAAAAGAATTTATTCAAGCCTACTATTTGAAATTCTACCTTATGATAATTATTCTCAAATTCTCTGGATTCTATAGGAATGGATACGTCATTAATGCGATAGATCTCGAAACCTACTTCAAATTTTGTAATTTTATGTTTCTCTCCTTGGTCGCTGGTAATTATTTCTTCTTTTTTTTTCCCCAATAGTGTATGGTCATAAACAAGACCGCAGAAATCGGGATTTGCTTGTTGGAATGCTAGTTGATTTTTTAGATCTATAAAAGAAAAGAAAAGATCAAAACTAGGATGAGAATGAAACCATCCAACCATGTAATAGCCCTTCCCTTCAGCATCTAATTTATCTTGAATTTCAGCAATAAATGCATAATGTTTATAGTCTAATTCAACATCTGTCGTGTGACCGAAAGTTAATGCTGCAGCATCTTCAACATAAATGCAGTTATCATCAGAATAACCAATCAAAATTCCATATACTTCTTTCCATTTAGATTTTGGAATTCCAGCATTCGCAAACCTATTGGCATACAATATTATTGTTTTATATGCTTCAGCCATAATTATTATTGGTTTTTCATTTCTACTTTCAGTCCTATCCGTTGAATTTTTGTATTCCTTTGTCATTTTATTTATGCAATATTTTAGCGAGATTTCAGATTATTATTAGAATTATATTAGCATATATTTAATAAAAATTATCTTTTGCTCTTAACAATTATAAAAAGTTTAAAAGCTAATTGGATATTAGATATTACTCCTTTTTCAGGTATTTAAAAACAATGTCTAAATCGTTTTTTCCAAATGGTTTTTGAATCAAATCAACTGCCTTTGTTTCATTTAATAACATTCTTGTGCTACTATTGGTATATGCGGTGATAAAAATTACGGGAATGTCTCTTGTTGATGGTTTCATCTTAAGATTTTTACAAAATTCATCCCCGTCAATTCCAGGTAATCCGATGTCCAATAAAATTAGCCTTGGAGTTAAATTCTTTAACTTGAGCATTGCATTTTCTGCAGAATGGGCACTTTGAATATTAATGTTCCTCTTTCTGAAATACTTTGTAATAAAATCAATCGTGGGTTCATAATCATCAATAACTAATATATCGCATTCTTTCGGTCCTATTATTGCTTTTATTGGTTCTTGAAAATGCGTTTCAATTTTATCTTTTAGAATCGTGACTTGTTCCATTACCTTTTGCATGTATTCAACCGACTCTTTTTCAGGATAATCATCAATTGACATCAAGGTAAATCCCTTTATTGCATTTAAAATATCCATGATATCGTGTAATAATTCTTTATTCATCCTTTCTTTATCTATTAAATAGGAATTCATTGCTGTTTTTATAAAGGAACTTGTTTGTTTACTATCAAGGTCCTTCCCCAAATCTCGTAATAATCTTTTTACCATTACAAACAAGTCAACGCCCTCCCGGATGAGTTTAGCGGTTTTATAGCCAAAATCCTCTTCAAATTGGGCCCATCGATCTCTCCTCTCAGGATCTAATGTTGTAGTGACTCGCGGTCTTATATCAGAACCATAATCATAAATTTTTTCACCTTTCAACCACTTTTTATAACCTTTCGTTATATCTCCTTTCCAAATCGCGAATTTACCCGTTTCTTTTTCATATTCAATCATTTCCTCTGTTTTTTCAATTATCATGCTCTCCTCTGTCTCATTTTTCTTTTTTTTTGAAAGAGAATTTTCATCGGAATTAATAAAAAACACCTACCCATATTTCTAGTTATTATATATATTATTTTGGAATTAAAAAAAATAATTGTATCCTCTTTTAAAATTTATTTTCATCCTTTATTATTGGCAATTCCACGTGAAAGATAGAACCTTTGTTTCTTCCTTCTGATTCAACCCATAATTTTCCACCATGTTGATTTATTATTTTCATTGAAGTATATAGTCCAATCCCCCATCCTTTCGAGATTATATCACCAACTCTTTTTATTTGTCCAAATTTTGAAAATATGACATCGATATCTTCTTTGGTAAGTCCTATTCCTGTATCTTCAACAGAAATAATAGTTAAATTCTTTTTTTCTTTGATATTTATAAAAACACTTCCATTACTGAAAGTATTTTTTATTGCATTTGATATTAAATTTTGAAAAACCTGAAATATTGAAATTTCATCGGCACTAATGATAATATCCTTAGTGTTGGAATAATGGATTTCGATATTTCTTTTATCCGCTTCAGGAATAATGATAGCAATGCTATCTTTAATAATTTTATGAAGATTAATTTTTTCAATATCTAAAACCAATGTATCGCTTTCGATTCTAGAAAAATTCAGTAATCGCTCCGCCAAATGTCTTAATTTTTCAGCTCCCGCTCTAAAATATTCAAAATCATTCCCTATGGAGTACATGTCCTCTTTTAACTGCTCGTGTAATTTACTTATTCTGTGGATTGATTGGTGCATGTCCTCGTAATCGATATTTTTTACTTTTAGAAGATCAAGATATATAGTCATCTTTTCCAAAATTTTTATGATTTGATTAAAATTCTCGGAAAATACTTCTGAATAGGCACAAATTGGAATAAGAGGTGTTCTTAATTCATGTGCGGCTTGTTCTGTAAATCTCTTCCTTAAATCATTTAATTCCTGTAATTGCTTATTAACATCTTCGATCATTATATTTGCTTCTTTAAGTCTTGTAATATCTTGTGATACAATTTGAACTCTTAACTGATCATTTATTTTCATCAATAAAATGTTATTATTAAACCAATATTTCACATCATTCTTATTTTTATAAAAAGATTCAAATTTTTCTTCAAATTTCCCAACGGGCACATCTTTTGTAAAGAATTCTTTAAGTTCGGTAGTGTCATACGGAGAAATTTCTTGAATTATTTTTCCTAATAATTGATCTTTTTCGAGACATAGTAGAACTGTGAATCTCTCATTGCAATCAAGAATTACTCCAGATATATCTGTTAAAATGATAATATCGGGAGAAGAGTTAACTAAATTTCTATATTTTACCTCAGAATTGATTAATTCATTTTCAGTTTCTTTTCTTTGAGTAATATCTTCAATTATTATCTGATAAAATATTTGCTCTTCTAATTCAATGATAGAATTCATTGCCTTGACCCAAACTAAACTTTCATCACGATTATACATGCTAAATTCTATCGGTGCTCCATCGTGATTTAAACCACTAAGCACGTCTTGAATGAGTTTTTTGATATGTTTAGGAAGATCAAAAATTTGATCGATCCTCTTACCCAATATCTCCGCTTTATGAATCATAAAGATAATTTCTGTAGAAGAGTTAACATCAAGGATGTAACCATCATTATCAGTTATTATAATGCTGTAGGGTGAATTTTCAAAAAGAGTGCGAAATTTTTTTTCCGAATCCCTGATGATTTGTTCTGCTAATTTTTGACTGGTAATATCCGTGATTATCATGCCCAACTCTTTACCGACCTTAAATACTCTTTGATTAATATAGAACTTTCCAAGGGGATCGATTAAGATATCATCTTCGAAAAATATCTTTCCCGTTTTTAGAACTTTTAAATATTCCTTAATATTTTCTTCTCCAATGCTAAAAGGCATGAGATCTACAAGCTTTTTCCCAATAAAATTTTCCTTGAGTTCATCTCCAAAAAAATGAACTCCTGCATTATTTACTTCGATCAACTTCAAATCAGAATCCCAAATTGCAAAAACATCGGGGGCTGTTTCCATGAATGTGGTCAGTTTTTCTTGAAAGTCTTTCACTAATTCTTCCATTTCCTTCTTTTCTGTTATATCTTGTAGTATTACTTGAATAAATTTTTGATTTTGAAATTGAATAGGTGTTGCCTTCAAGCTTATCCATGCACGTTTTCCTTTTTTCAAGATATAAGGCAAATCAAGAAGTTCCATGGTAGATCCTTTGAGAACGTCATGAAATGCTTTTTCATTTACATGAATGTATTTATTGAACACTAAATCTGAAAATTCATTGAAGGTCAATCCTATTAATTTATCTCTATCATATGTACTGGATTCTGAAAATTTCATGTTCATGTCTATTATGACGCACTCTTTATCTAAGATAAGAATTAAAAAGGGCGATTTATCATACAATTCACGATATTTCTCTTCAGATTCTTGAATCCTTCCATCTGCTTTTTTTTGCTCGGAAATATCTCTTAAGATTGCAAGTATTTTTGTATTACCATCTAGACCTAAAAATGTTTTTCCTAAAATCTCGACCCAGATATCATTACCCTCTACTTTATCTAATTTCATCTCTTTTTTGTAAATTTCTTCATTTAAAACACCTTTTAAAAATTTAAAAATTGCATCAATAGATTTAGGTTTTAAATTTTCAAAGTTAAAGGGATGTATGCTCTTGGGATCTCCTAATATTTCGGTTGCCGCGTGATTAATGTGTTCGATCCTAAATCCCTCATCTAAAACAATCACCATTTCGTTTAAATTCTCTGTTATTAATTTGTAACTGAGTTGCTCATCAATGATATCATGTTGTGCTATTAATTCTTCTGTTATGTCTGAAATGATAATTAAAATGGCCGTTTTTCCCTTATAGGAAAAAGTTTTTGTATTAATTTCAAGCCATTTAATAGCATCATATTTTGTTTTTATCCTTAAAACTTGATAAGATGGAATTGCATTTTCAATTTTCATTCTTTTATCTATTTGTCTTTTCAGAATATTGACGTCATCTTCGTGAAACACGCTTATAAAGTCTTCTATATTCCATTTTTCCATCTCTTCGTTTGAATATCCCAAAAGATTCAAGGAACATTCATTGAAATACTGTATTATTCCTTTTTCGTTTATCACGATATATCCAATCTCAGATTCTTTTAATATAGCCTTGTATAGTTCAATATCATTTTCCTTAAATTTATCCATTTTATTCACATATTTTCTTGACTTGCGATCTTTTTAGCTCTATTTAAATAATGGTAATTATCCATAAAAAAAATTATATCTTGAAATAAAAGAATTAGTTTTTTCTATATTATCCTTTTTGATATTTTTTATTTTCCCTTCATACTCAAGTTCGAGTAGGATGATATAAATTTCTCTTATTGATTACTTAT
>DXJM01000008.1 GCA_019057355.1 Promethearchaeota archaeon
CTTTCTGATCTTTCCTTCAAAAACACCTTTATAAGCAATATATTTTTTTTCTACAATTATCACCCCTATAAATAAAAATTGGTAATGTCTAGATATATCATGATAAAATAAATATTTATTTTTATGTACGAAAATGAAATTATGACAGTTACTTAAAATCTAGACATCCATTGGTAACCTTTTTAATGACCTGTAAGTGAAGAGTATGATCGTTCCGTGTAGAAACAGTCAATATGATGCGCCGGAAGACGCGTGATTGGGGGGGTTGATACTTCACGACCTTCAGTGATTCTGAGTAGCTCATTGAGAGGAAAGCGTCGATGACCACCCACTGTTCTATAACAAGTGATCAAACCCTTGACATGCCATTTCCGGAAGACTTTCACGCACGCACCCAAGACTGTACCAGCCACTCCTATAGAATACATTATTTTTTAGATTTGTATGAACCATTTAAAATTTTGAATTATCACGATGACATTCTCATTCAAATACAATCAGATTTGTCAAGAAAGTAATCAACTATAAATTTATATTCCTGTTAATAAGATTCCTTGAACGATTAAGAATTGAGCCAATATATATGTTATCATTATATAGAGCTTTATTTTAGAAATATTGGCTTCATTAAACTCATCATAAGCAATAAATGCATCTGATAATATAAATAGAATAGAGCCAACATATACAAGTAAGAAACATGGACAATATAATGGAAAGCTAGTGGTTCTTAAAATCGCAGAAAAATGCATGTATAATATGGTTACCATGTATGCATAAACAGGAATTTTCATTTCGCCAAGTCCATCCTTGATTTTAGGTAATAATTGGTAAAAAATAATGATAACCGGTATTAATAAGAGTGGAATAGCAAAACTATTGTAGATATAAGAAAAACCAAGAGAGAGCATGAATGAAATAATATAGAAAATGTGTCCAATTAGAAATGCTCCCATTCCAAATAGAAAAAATTTTTTATTTTTTCCGAACATCAAGAATGTATCTCCTGCGAATCCACTTATCAATGCTGCGACAATCAACCAACTAAAAATATTTAATGAGAGAGACGCGAATATGAAATAAAGTGCTAAAAGGGGCATTAATAAAGGTTTAGTTATGAGAAGAGTGTTTCTATTTCCTTTAAATACACCTAATAAATGGATTATTGAATCAATCAAGAACAATACTAAAAAAATATATTCAATCATGTTATTTTCATATCGTCAAAATATAACTTTATTATAATTGAAATATCATCAATGTTTAAAAATATTAACACCATATTTTAGAATGCAATTCTCATTGGTAATCCCGTGGAATCGTGTTCAATATTGTCGGGAATCACGTGTAAATTTGATTTACCCCGAGAGGCTCTAATTGCCAAAATCCAAGCATCCATGATATCATCTATACATAGTTGTTTACGTTTATAGTTCGTTAATCTGCTATCTAAAGGAGTCGTCATGCTAAGACAATTTGATTTTAGAATAGAAAATCTCTCCTCGAATCCTTCTTTTGTCTTTTTATAATGTTTCAGTGGTTGGTTATTATTTAATAAGCAATAACTTAATTCTGGTCCGCTTTCAATAAAAACATCTCGTGCAGTTTGATCATTTTGTAATAAATCGTCCACTTCTCGAATTTTTGAACAAATATTCCATGCTTGTTTAGATAAACCTTTTTCGGTCAAATTTTTATTTATTTTATTTGCCTTTTCATAACTTGGAGCTCGAAGCGCTTGTCTGCAAGGAGGAGGGAAAATACAAGAGGATCTTTTTCTGGTAAGATATTTTCTTGCTGCTGAATCATTGAGGCGAGGTGTAGTTTCACCATCCCTTAATCCGATTGGAATGTCAATTAAAATTAATGTAGAATGATGATGAACATCCCAAAGCTCCTGTATGGAAGTAAAAAGTTCTATGCACCACTCGTTATGATTTTTTAGGTGAACACTTACCCAACCTGCAGGACATCCATCCACACCAAGAGTATTAAAAAAATTACTCATTTTAAAAAAATATTGTCAGTCTTGATTGTAAAAGAAAATATTTACTAAAAGAAATTCTTTTACGTTTCAATGAACAAAATCTGGTCCTTCTAAAAAAGACAATTTTTATTGTTCATTGGAATTATTTTTCTTGTATTTATACACGTCAAAAGGGATTCTTTCATTCGTTTCCACGATTCTTCTAAGATTAGGTTTTTTACTCTCGTCAATGATTTTTTGTGCTTGTCTTCGTGCTTCTTCAAGAATTTGTAAATTCGCATACCATTGAGGTCTTTGATATTTTTGTGCGGGCTTACCTATATAAATCCAATTAGGCTCAAGGATTTGCCCTATACATGTAGTCGCCCATACCCCGACTGTTGTGCTATGACCAATAATCGTGCCTGGAGCAATGATTGCATTCCCTCCAAGCACTACGTGATCTCCAATAATTACTTTTTTAATTAAAAGATAATCCTTTTTTTTAATTCTGATTATAATACTGGAGAGAACTACAGCACCTTGTCCTATCATTATGTTTTTTCCATATTTTATAAATTCAGTATCAGACCACCCATCAAACATTGTGGATTTAAAATCAGCACTCATTGTTCTCATACTACATGTTTTAAAAACAAAATTGCTCACCCAAGGGAATGAGAAATTATTCCATACCCAAAAAATGTATTTTTTTACAGCAGTTCTCAAGCAATAATAATAATAATCTGAATTATTGTTATCAACTTCAAATAATCCCTCTTTTGATTTATGAATTAATTCTAAAAGCA
>DXJM01000520.1 GCA_019057355.1 Promethearchaeota archaeon
ATATGCCTAAGAAACCCACTCGATGTACTATCGCTA
Organism: Promethearchaeota archaeon; assembly: GCA_019057355.1. Lineage (GTDB taxonomy): Archaea > Asgardarchaeota > Lokiarchaeia > Sigyniarchaeales > SOKP01 > FT1-020. Next base: position 37 of record DXJM01000520.1, read on the forward strand.
CTTCCTCGACATCAAATTTGTCAATTGCTCTTTTTTCTATCTCCTGTAGTTTGAGGACAGCCTGGTTATCATCCTCAAATTCCAGTCCAAGTCCTCTAGGAAATTCACGTACCGTGCCTAGATAAATTGATATAGCCCCTATTTTGGGGTTCATCATCTTCTTAGTTACGTCATCGACGGAGAAGTCTTCTCTTCTTATCTCAATCATCCTGGTTGAACAATGTGATTACATGTTTGGGACTTATTTTCACAGGCTGGCCATTTACTGTTCTCTTAATTTGAGCTCTTTACAGTTTCTCTCTGAGGGAGCTATATTTGGCAGGTGTCACAACTTGTGGCAGAGCATGAGCTACAAGAAGGACTTCCCCCAATAGGGGTAGATAGCCCTTCACTGCTTTTAGAAAAAGAAGCAAAAGAAGAAAATATTCGTTTTGCGCCATTGTGGCAGCGTGGACAAGAGGCACTTTCGTTTGATCGGTTTTGATGGCAAAGTAATTCAAACTTGAAGTTACAATCGGGACAAAAAAATTCATAGATGGGCATTTTTAATCCCTGCCTTCCTCAAAGGCTTTTAGGAATACGTCAGGAATTTGAGGAACCTCGGCATCGGCCCATTTTTTAAGGCAAGTCAAGGAGCAAAAATTGTAATGCTCAACTACCCTTGGCCCTTTCCATCGTGAAACCATGAGCCAACCATTGAGCACCTCGCACGGTCGTTCCGCTTCTGTATGTTCTACCGTTTTACCGCAAGAGTGGCATATAAAATATCCCTGGGGCATTTAAGTCTCCAGCCTGATTTGTTTTTTATCCCCTTCTTGGAATAAAGCCATGGATTAAACGGCCACTACCTCCTTAACTTCAGGCACCTGTTCCTTGAGCACTCGTTCAATTCCATCTTTCAAGGTCATAGTCGCCATAGGGCACCCGCTACAGGCACCAGTTAGCTTTAATGTCACTACTCCATCGTTGACATCTATTAGTTGGACATCCCCTCCATCGGCTAACAATGCCGGTCTCACTTTTTCCAGGGCTGCTTTTACCTTTTCACGCATTTTTGCCTCCTTACTTTGTTCAAATATAGAGCTAAAGCCGCAAATTGTCAAATTAAGCTGAACTTGAGGCACCAGTATGCTCTTGGGCAATGGAAGTTGGTATAGGGGATGGAGATAATCTATAATATGGTTTTGGAAGGTTGCCTCATGATCTCTGTGGAAGAAGCCCTGGATAAGGTTTTGAGCTATGTTGAGGTTCTTGAGCCCGAGCGAAAGCCTATTTTAGACTGCCTGGGACAGGTCCTGGCTGAGGATGTCTATTCGGATATAGATATTCCCCCGCTGGATAATTCCGCCATGAATGGTTATGCACTGCGAGCCGAAGATACTCGCAGTGCTAGTGAATCATCACCGAGATATTTGGTCGTGGTTGGATATGTTGCTGCCGGGTCTATGCCTGCACAAGAGGTCAAGCCGGGGACGGCTATTCGCATTATGACGGGAGCGCCATTGCCTGAGGGGGCTGATACTGTAGTTCGATTTGAGGACACCGATGAAGTAAAACGTAAATCATCCGGTGATGATCTTTCTCAAATCGGTATATTGTGCCAAGCCGAGAGGGGATCGAATGTCCGAGGCAGAGGCGAGGACATTGCCAAGGGAAATTTAATTCTTAAGAAAGGAAACTTGCTTCGTCCCCAAGAGATAGGGGTGCTGGCATCTCTGGGGCACTCAACTGCTCTTATCATCCGTCGGCCGGTTGTAGCTATTCTAGCTACAGGAGATGAGCTTATTGGGGTTGATCAGCCACTGGCTCCCGGTAAGATTCATGATAGCAATACCTATACGATTGCTGCTGAAGTCTCTCGCTATGGTGGGATCCCCAAAATCCTGGGCATAGGGCGCGATTCAGTTAGGTCTCTAACTGAGAAAATAAATAAGGGGTTGGACGCAGATATGCTCATTACCTCCGGCGGTGTATCCAAGGGAGACTACGATATAGTGAAGGATGTCCTGACAGAGCATGGGGAGGTTGGCTTCTGGACGGTTTGTATGAAGCCCGGTAAACCACTTGCCTTTGGGGTTATTAAGAAGGCAGAAGGAGGGGAGAAGAAGGTGCCTCATTTAGGATTGCCGGGCAATCCCGTCAGTTCCATGGTAACCTTTGAACAATTCGCCCGTCCTGCGATATTGAAAATGATGGGGAAGAAAATTCTGGCAAAGCCGGTTATTCGAGCTATTATCGAGGATGATGTCGTGGATACTGATGGGCGCCGCCTCTTTGTTAGAGTAAGTGTAACCAAGCACGGTGGTCAATATTATGCCTCAGTCACCGGTCCCCAAGGCTCCGGAATACTTACATCCATGGTCAAGGCCAATGGTTTGGCTGTTATCCCCGAAAATAGCGAAGGAGTAAAGGCTGGACACTTGGTAGAGGTGCAGATGTTGGATTGGGGAGAGGGTTAGGTGAAGCAAATGTTTACCGTAGGGATATTGACCATCAGTGACAAAGGCTCAAGAGGGGAGCGCCAGGATAAGAGTGGAGAGGCTATTCGCGAAATCCTCTCCAGCATAGATGCCCGCATTGTAAATTACGAAATCGTTCCAGATGAAAAGGAGCTTATTGTTAAAAAGCTGGTTAAGTGGGTAGATGAAGATGATTTGGACATGCTCATCACCACGGGTGGAACAGGACTGACTCCTAGAGACGTTACTCCGGAAG
>DXJM01000118.1 GCA_019057355.1 Promethearchaeota archaeon
AATATGAGGTAAGAAATATAAATTAATGGAAAAGAAAAAAAAAATTATACAAAAAAAATAACATTTTCTTTTCGGATGTGAAAAAAAATGTGTTATGATTGTAATTGTGATAGTCCAGAATTATGTTCCATAATGCAAATTCAACCAATTAATTTTTGTTGCATTAAATGCGAACTTTATGATGAGATGAAAACCTGCTTTAAAGCAAATATAGCCATTCAAAGTGAAGAAAAACATCTCCTTCCACATTCATTTTGCATGAAACATAAAATGCTATATACCGAACTCTTGCATTAATAATCAATTGTGATAATTGGAAATGTGTAATAACTGTAATTGCGATGATTATGAATTATGTTCCATAGTCGGGAATATGCCTGTTGGATTTTGTTGTTCAAGGTGTTATCTTCACGATGAGAACTGTACTTGTTTAAAAATGAAAACCAAGAGAATTGAGGTATTAAACGAGAAAGAACCACACATAAATCCAATCCGAACGACTATTGAAAATGGAATGCTAAAAGTCGTTATTGAACAGGAAGATAAAGAAATCCCTATCTATATAGACCTTAAAAAACAACTTAGCTTGGAATAACATAACCCTCGATCTATGCGTCTCTGTATTTTCCTAACGGGAAAAGACGAGCTAATTTAGGAAATGTTAATTATTTTGCACGCAATAAGTAAAAGAAAACTGGATTTTTTCTTCAGGGTGCAGGACTTGTCCTGCAAAACTTCGTTTCAAATCTCCTTTATTTGATTAGGGTAAATATAATCTTAATACTTTTCACCCCTTAAAAAACATGTATATTTGATCTATAAGCATTATCTTCTAATTTGAGTAAAAATTTAGGTATATAAAACTTCATGAAAAGTGGAATACCATGGAAACAAGAACAAATTCCGAATCTAAGGTAGAAATAGCCGAATTAATGTTGCCCGAACATGCAAATTCAATAGGTCTCGTACATGGGGGGACGATCATGAAAATCATTGATACAGCCGCAGGAATCGCGGCAGCGAGACACGCAAGGAATACCGTCGTTACAGCATCTGTTGATAGGATTGATTTCATCGCTCCGGTATATGTTGGAGATTTAATCATTTCAAAAGCATCTTTAAATTACGTTTCAAGAACCTCAATGGAGGTGGGGGTGAACGTTACCGCTGAAAAGTTCACTAAAGGTCTAGTTTGGCACGTTGCATCTGCGTACCTCACGTTTGTTTCAATTGATGAAAATAAAAAGCCCATGGAAGTACCTCGCTTAAAACCAGAAACACCCGAAGAAATCAGGCGTTTTGAAGAAGCAAAAATCAGAAGGGAAAGGCGTATTGAAGAATTAAAGCGTAAAGGGAAAAAAGCATGATTGATCCCATTATTTAAGAACCCGTCGAGGGTTTTACAATTTCATGAAAATTTTTCCGTCTCTCTTGTTTTAAAACCACTAATTTTATCCAGTGGGTATTGTTTTATTTCTATGGTGTTTAAATAACCCAGACTAGAAAACAATGTGGTGACCTAGGCATGGAGCTGTTTCAGATTTTTTGGGACGATCATAAGAATTTATTTTTGGAATTCAAGAAAAATGAGAACGATACCCTGAAGATAGTTCCGGGAGAAATAAAGCGTTTTAATTTGAAATATGAGCTCCTGAAAAGCGATAAAAAAGATAATTATTACAGGGAAATGCCCATTTTGGTCTCCATCAAGGATTTTTTCATTACCGATGATTTAGTTCTTCTTTCGATTGACATGGATCTATTGATGATCCAAGATGATCTCCAAATAAATTTTCTCTCATTAACCATTTTTTTTCATTCTGGAAGGAGGTTAGAAATATCCATTAATGAAGAATATGAGATCTCTGAGATATGCATTAATGAAGAGGAGATTGCATCGCTATACAAGAGAAAGGAGAATCATGAAAAAACTGCGATAAAAACATCAATTACGCAGGAGAGAGTAGTAAAAGAAATCTCTAAGGATGTTCAAAGAAATAAAGAAAAAAGTACCATTGTCTATGAAAAAAAACAAATCGAGCATATTTCAGGATCTGATTCTTTCATTGCTATCACCCGTGATAGTAATGAACGGTTAAGAAATGTCGAAAAATATCTAAAAGAGATTGCCGAATCATTAAAGCACATGAGATTTGACGGTCTCGGTTCAGGACAAGGCTTCATTCAAGGGTCAAATGATCGCGCCATTACTCGAATAAGAAGAGTTCCTTCAAAATCTGTGGGGGGTGGATTCCCTAAACCATTAGCCTTTTTAAGCGAATTGAAGGGTGTATTCAGCAATGTCATGAAAGACAAAGAGGTGTTAGATTTCAGGGATATTTTAAAACCCATGAGTGAGGATGAACTTAAAACCATCATTCTTGATGATGCTATCTTAGAAAAAAAAGAGTTGGAAACCTTTACAAGAAGCATGAAAAAAATTGAAAATAAAAAATCCGAACCACTAAAATTAGAGAATCTAAAAAAACCAAAACTATAAAAAAAAAAATACAATCTATGATGAATGTATCTTAACTGCCTACCAACCATTCTTTAGCTTCTTCAATTGAATCAAATGGTTTGGCATCAACTTTAGAAACCTTATTCACGACGTTTAAAAGGACTTTTTTCACGCCAGTTATTCCTAACACTGCCGTTTTTTTTAACATTGCCTTCGATGCATTAGCAGCGGCATTAAATGCCTCCACTGTTTCTTTATTCACATAACTTTCTCTAAAATCAAGAATTAACAAGATATCTTTCTTGCCAGTTTGAAGCGTTAGATTCAAAATCGTATTCACAAGAGGGGGAAAGTCCTTTCCTTGAAGATTTCGATAATCATCGATAAGAATTTCTTTTCCCTTGTAAGTTATCCATTTCATGCGTTTTTTTGCTTCTTCGATTAAATCCTGGTCCAATTTTTACACCTTTTTTTACCTGATACTAATGAATGTCAATTAACTCAATAATAAATTGCACTTATTTATGTTTTTCTTAATTATAAACAAGTAGATATGCTCGCTAAATGAGAATAGTACATTAAAACAGTTCAATATATGCCATTATCTTGTTTCTGTTTTATGGGTTTGAGGACCACGCACACTCGTTCAACGCTTTTTACATCACTTCGCCCTCGAAAATTTTCCAATAATGCATCTAGCTCTGTTATTTCTGGAACACGAACTTTTAAGAGAACACCACATTGTCCTGCTAAGAAATAAACCTCTTCACATTGAGGAAGGATCTGGGCTTCCCTGAGTAAATCTTTAATCTGTATTTCCTCTGTTGGCATGACGGTCACAAATGCCATTATGCAGGATTCTTCCTCTCGACATACCTTTATCGTGAACTTTTCGATGACATTCTCCTCTTGGAGCTTAATGACTCGTTTTCGAACGGTTGATTCGCTTAATCCAACTACGTCTCCAATTTCTCGATAAGGTCTTCTTGAATCCTCTATAAGCATTTCTAATATTCGTTTATCCTTGTCATCCAAATTTTTCATTTCCTTTCCTTTTTTTTTATTTTTTAAATATTTTTAAAAAAATAAAAAATGACTATTAAAAATTTTTTGATCTATTAATGTCTAGTAAAATTTTTTGGCATAGTCGGGGTATTCTCCCAATAATGGGGAAAAGAGGCGCTCGTATTCAACTGCCATGCAATGTATTCCGCTCGCTTTTGAGTTCTCTTTGATCTCTTTTATAAAAGGCTTGAAGAATTCAACATTGACCTTATCAAGCGCGGCATACTTGGCCTTTTTATCTCCCTTGTTTTCTTTCTCAGCGGATTTCAATGCCTTTAGTAATTCTTTCGGAACGCTTACACCCGGAATATAATTATCAAAGTACCACGCAATTCCATAACTCTTCATGGGAAAGACCCCCAATAATATGGGCACCTTGTATCTTGACAGCTCCTTGATGAAGTTTTTTGCAACTTCAATATCAAACGCTGTTTGCGTTTGAATGAAATCAATTCCTTGTTCGACCTTCCTTCCCACCTTAAGGATTTCAGGTTCCATGTATTCTCCAACAGCATTAGGGTTTGCCACGCAGCCATAATTCATCTCTACCTTGCCCCCCGTGATTTCATGACCTTCATAATCCGTTCCATTATCAATGATTTTAGATAAAAGTTCACAGAACTGCGTGCTATCAATATCATATGCAGGACGAGCCTTCTTATTGTCTCCTAAGGCTGTATGGTCGCCTGTTAACACGAGAATATTTTTTAATCCCATAAAAGCTCCTGCTAAAACATCCCCGAATAGTGCTACTCGATTTCGATCTCTTACAGCAACTTGCCAAACAGCCTCAATTTCTGCATCTCTTTGGACCACGTAACTCGGGATCAAGGAAGACATGTAAGCATCTCCTTGAGGTCCATCGGTTACATTAGCGGCAATTATCCGACTTGTTTTCTTCATTTCCTTAGCTGAATGGATGATTTCGCTCATGGTCATTATTTTCTTTGGTTCGAGCTCGCCCGTGAACACGAAATGCCCGGCTTCAAGAGCTTTACATAACTTACTATATGCTGGCCGTTTTGCCATTTTATTTGTTCTCCTCCGTTATTTTTTCTTCATTCGTGTATGGTTTATTTATTACAATGTAAGCGGGGCTCGTGGCTGGTCGATAATCGCGGGCAGGACGATACAATGTAAACATGTCTAACCTGTTAAATCTCTTCAATCTCTTGTAAATCTCGATCCACGCGCAAGGATTTTTATACCCTCCAACTTCACACAAACCATTTACCGTTCCACCACAAGGACCGTTGCTTAGATGTTTTGCACATCCTGCAATTGGACAAACACCCCCCGTCATGCCTAACATGCAATTACCGCACGTCTCACAGTATTGAATGAATGAATTTTCGCCATTATTTTGCGCGCCACCAAATTGGCTGTTTTGAGCGGGATACGTCAAAATTTTATCAGCAACTTTATTTAGCATTACCACGCCTAAACCACAAGCTAGTGATAGGATTGTTTCATGGTCATCTAAAAATGGTCTGATAGTGGAGGCTGCTATTTTATCATCGCATTGTCTCAAAACGGTTATAGACCTCCACGTTAGATTTTTACCTTTCGTTTTAAATTTTAATTCTAAAAGTTGTCCGAGAACAGTTGCCTCGTTGATAGAACGTGGTGGTTGACAACAGCCGTCACATCCTGCTATGAGAATCTTTTTATAGTCTTTAATCATCTCGTATATTTCGTTAATATCTTTTTGTTGGGTAATTATCATTTTACATTTTCACCAATTTTTCCATGGGGTTTTTAAATTATTTTCATTTATTTTTATATCATTTATTTATAATTTTTCAAAAAAGTGTTATCATGTAGTCAATTTTTCAATTAGCTTATCCGGTTTCACGCTTCTTTGTGTTAAATTTAAATCTTCAAGCGCTACACCTAAAGCAACGGCCATTATTTCTGGCAAATAAAGCACGGGAATATTCATTTCTTTACCAGTTCTCCGCGCAATCAGTTTCTCTTTTCTATCATATTGAGACACGCAGGCAGGACAGACAGCTATTAAGGCATCAACATCCTCTTCAAGTTCGCACAATTCCGTCATTTTATCTTCAACTAATTTTTCACCAATTTCATCTTGTAACCGCGCACAATACCCGCAACATTCGAGCTTGGTAGCAAAATTAATGGTCCTTGCCCCTAAAGTTTTCAGTATGGTATCTATCCTTTCCGGTTTTTCAGGATGGTCAAATCGCATGATTTTACTGGGTCGAATGAGGTGGCATCCGTAATGAACAGCAAAGGTAAAATCATCTAAAGGTTTTACGAGCGATTGTTTAATTTTATCAAGCCACTGAGGTTGACTAAATAACTCTACCATGTGCAGAACGTTTATGTCTCCCCTGTATTCATATTTTATTTTTTTCAGTATGTCATTAATTTTTGCTTTATGCCCGGGATCTTCTCCTAACAATACACTCACGGTTTTTAATGTTTCATAACACCCTGAACAAATGGTCATCACGTCCATTCCCATTTTTTCTGCTATTGCGAGATTTCTTGCTCCAAGCGTTAACCACGTATCAATATTCAAGGATTGTAAAGATACTGGCTCTGGACAGCAGCTCGCGCCTGCCATCTCCTTCAAATTAATTCCTAGAATGCTACACACGTCTCTAAATGCCTTTTCTAGATTAGGTTGTTTTAGAGGAATCGTGCATCCCAAGAAAAATGCGAAATCCATTATTTACCAACCTCCGTTTTTTTTATCAATTCTTTTAAACCCGTTTCTTCATATATAAACTCAATCTCATTTTGATTTGGACCACTTATTTCGGGTAAGCCTAATCTCGCTCTTCGTTTATCAATATTCTTTTTCATTCCTTCAGAATATGGAATGACAAACCCATTTTCGAGTATCGTGATCACGCTGCTGCTATATTCTTTTGGTATCCTTCCTTCCTGTGCGGCCATGCTTCTCAATAACGCAAGAATAAACGAGTAATCTACATTTTTAGGACATCGTTCCGTGCATCTGTGACATAATGAACAGGTCCAGATTGCTTGACTCGAAAGAACCTCTTCCTTAAGTCCTAACAAGCAAGATGCAACGATGCGATGTGGTTGCAAGTCCACATATTCAGTTACGGTGCATCCAGAACTGCACACCCCACATTGAATGCATTTTAATAGCGATTTTGCCCCAATTTTTTGGCTAATTTCGTATCTAAAGTTCTTATCCAGCTCTACAGCTTGTTTTCTCAATCTTTGACTCATTTCACGCCGCCTCCTTAATGTTTATGATTCTATCACCCTTATCTGATCGGGGTCCTAATTCTTTCACTTTTTCTACAAATTCAGTAACCACTTGAGAAAATCGTTTTCCTTCACTTGCAGATATCCATTCAAGACGATATCGTTCAGGATTGATTCCCACTTTTTCAAGAACATCTCGTAATTCATGGTATCTCTGTAACATGTCGTAGTTTCCTTCAATGTAATGGCAATCTCCTATATGACATCCTCCTATGAACACGCCATCTGCTCCCTCCAAAAAAGCACGTAAAATGAATCTTTTAGGGATTCTCCCGGTACACATCACCCTAATGGGTCTTATATTGGTTGGATATTGGAATCGACTCACTCCACACGTGTCTGCTCCCGCATAGCTACACCAATTACATAAAAATGCAACAATGCGGGGTCGTTCATCCACGTAATCACCTCTAACTGCTTCAGCAATCATGGGATAGAGTTGTTCATCGGCAAAATGACTCATTATAATAGCTCCTGCAGGACAGGCAGCAGCACAATCTCCACAACCCTTGCACAATAACGGATTGGATTCTGAAACGAGGATATCATTATCAAAATTCACTCCAATAGCTCCAAAGTTGCATACTCTCTCACATTCCTGACAAGCAATGCATAAAGCAGGATTTACTATTGAAACTATCGGTTCATTTTCAACTTCTCCCGACATGAGCGGGATTAATGCATGTGCTGCTGCTGCTCTGGCTTGGGAAATTGAATCGGCTATTCCTTTAGGGCCATGGCAGGTACCTGCGAGATAAATACCGTCTGTCGCAAAATCAACAGGTCTAAGCTTGACATGTGCTTCTAAAAAGAATCCTTTCTGATCACGAGCACATTTTATTAATTCTCCTAATGATTTTGTTTCATTAGGTATCAATGGAGTCGAAAGCACTACCCTATCGGCATCGATCGTGAGATCGACTTGGGTCAAGATATCGCTAACTGTTACGGATAACCTTCCATTTTTAACGATAACTTCAGGATAATCATTGAAGCGCAAGTAATTAATATTCTCCCTTGCTGCCCAATAATATTGCTCTTCATCGCCCCCTACTCTAATATCGCGATATAATACGTATATATTGGAATTTGGATATTTTTCCTTAACATATAAGGCATGTCTAATTGATTCAGAACAACAAATTAATGAGCAATAGGTAACCCCCTTTCCTCCTTCGGGTTGCCGTGACCCCACACAATGGATGAACACGAGAGTTTCACCGTCTTTCAACTTATTCTCCCTTAAATTTTTGGATAATTCAAGTTGCGTCATGACCTTGTCATTCAACCCTTCTTCACCATAATGATACCATCCTTCAGGTTCATGCTCGTGGGCCCCTGTAGCTACAATAATTACGCCAACATTCAAATCGAGTTTTTTTTCTTTATTTTTTACCTTGATTTTAAAATCTCCAATCGATCCCTTGACATCAACAACCTCAGAATTAAGATACGTCGTTATGCTTTTGTGAGAAAGAAACTCGTTCAATTTTCCCTCTAAAAATTGCTTCGAATCGATTCTATCAAAGTTTATCTTGTAGATAAGGTTCAATTGACCGCCTAATTCATCTTTTTTTTCTACTAAGTGAACCTTAAATCCTTTAGTTGCAATCTCTATTGCGGCACTCATTCCCGTGATGCCTCCTCCAATGACAAGTGCTTCAGGAACGACCGCTCCCTTGATTTTCAGCTCTGGTCTCTGGTATTGGACACGAGCAATCCCCATCCTTATGAGATCTTTTGCCTTATCTGTTGCTCTTTTATTATCACGCATGTGAACCCACGAATCCAATTCCCTGATGCTCACGAATGTAAATAGATATTCATTAAGTCCTGCTTCTCGGATTGTTTTTTGAAATAAAATCTCATGAGTTCTGGGAGTACATGCGGCTACTACAATTCTATTGAGGTCAAGTTCTTCAATTTTTTCTTTTATAATGTCTTGTGTTAGCTGAGAACAGCTGTATTTATTTTCCATGCTATAAACAACATGTGGGAGAGTCTTAGAATATTCAACTAATTCTGGAACGTCCATGTATCCCGCAATATTAATTCCACACCTGCAAATGAACACGCCTATTCGGGGCTCATCAAGCGGGCTAATTGGCTTTAAAGGGGGAAGATCTATCCTTGTTTCCTCATCACTAAGAGGTATCGCGTGAGTTGCTGCTAATGCCGCAGCACCACCTGCTTTAGCAACAGAATTTGCAATGTCATCAGGTGATTGACAAGAACCAGACACGTAAATACCTTCTCTCGTGGAACTTAGATCCTCCGTGGAATCTTTCGTCTTAAAAAATCCCACTCCATTCGTTTCAATGTCAAGAATTTGTGCAAGTTCTCTCGCATTCTTTCGGGGAGTCACGGCATTTGCAAGCACGACCAGGTCAAATTCACTTATTTCTACCTCCCCCGTGTCTAAATTTGCATGTTTAACAAAAAGATTTTGATTATCAGGATTTTCCCGAATATCACCGGGAATGCCTCTATAGTACTTGAGACCATATTCTTCCTTGGCACGCTCAATGAATTCTTCTTGATTTTTTCCTATCACTCGGATATCATTGAAAAATATCGTGACAGTGGTATCTGGAGCATGTTCTCGCGTGACTACTCCTTCTTTTGTTTGGTACATGCAACAAAATTTTGAACAATAAGCACATAAATCTTCATTTCTAGATCCCACGCAGCTAATAAATGCAATAGCACGTGCATGCTTTTTATCTGAAGGGCGAAGTAATTCACCTCCCGTGGGACCTGAAGCGCTTAACAAGCGTTCATATTGCATTGCATTAACGACGTTAGGATACTCTCCATAATGATACCTGTCTATGAGTGAAGGATCGAGCTGATCGAATCCCGTTGCAACAATGATCGATGCAACGTCATATTCGATTACTTCGTCTTTATCATCCCAGTTAATGGCTCCCGCTTCACATTCTTTTTCACATAGTTTACATGCATTTTTTGTGAGATAAAGGCATTTTTCAACATCTATAACAGCTTTCCTTGGAACTGCTTGTGGAAATGGAATGTAAATCGCTTGGCGATTTCCCATTCCTTCTTCAAATTCACTTGGGATTTTCTTCATTGGGCACTTCTCACTACATGCCCCACATCCAGTACACACATCCCAATTCACGTATTTTGCCTTTTTGAGGACTTTTACCTTAAAATTTCCCGCAATCCCGGTAACTTGCTGCACTTCAGAGTACGCTAAGAGTTCAATGTTTGGATGCCTGCTTGATTCCACCATTTTTGGGGCTAAAATACATATTGAACAGTCTAAAGTCGGAAAGGTCTTGTCTAATTGTGCCATCCGACCTCCTAATGAAGAAGTTTGTTCTACAAGTAAGACTCGATATCCTTGATCGGCTAAAGTAAGGCTAGCTTCAATACCGCTAATTCCTCCACCTATTACCATTACATTACTACTTGCCATTTTTTCTCCTTTTTTCAATTTTTTCTATATTGGATTTATTTTTAAAAAACTTACGATAACAAACACTCTTGAGATAAATGATTGACGAAAATAATAATATTACAATAGTCTTAGTAATAATCACGACATTTTACTTTAAAAACATATCTATTTTAATCACTTTTCGTCATTTATGATCAATATTCCTCAATAAATGTTCGTTCCTGATCATTACAATCCTTTCAATGCTCAAATTCCGAATTTTTTGAGTGTGGTTTTCGTCAAAAAACCTTTTTTTGATAAAAAAAACCCGCCTTTTCTATCAAGATTTTCTACATTTATGTCTAAAAATATGGGTTATTATAATAATTCGGGTTTTATATCTTGCTATGCATTGGTACGCGAAATATTCCTATATAATGTTTCTTAGTTCCTAACATTTATTAATAAGTTTGTTCAATAACGAATTAATAAGTAATGATTTTCATAAAAATAGGTGCTAAAACATAAAGATCGTGATAATTGGTGCCATTCATTCGGGTAAATCAAGCTATGTGAAGTTTTTTGACACCAAGGCCATGAATATTGAAGCTGAGGGAAGGGATAAAAAATATTATACCGTTGGAATGGACTTGGCTACCCTCCAGCTTGAAGGCTTTAAGGTATTCTTATTTGGAACACCTGGGTTATTAAGAATGCAAGTAATGCGTGATGTTATTTCTGATCGTGCTGATGGTGTGATTTTCTTGCTTGATTCGGCTCATCCTGAAAGTGATAAAGACGCAATAGAAATACTCAATTCATTGAAAAAAAATATACCCGCGGATATCCCAATAATTTTTTGTGCGAATAAACAAGATGAACCCACTGCTCGCAGCTCAGAAGAGGTAAAAATACAAAACAAATTGCCAAAGGAGGCAATAATTTTTTCCACGAGCGCCAAGACGGGATTAAACATGCATGAATCTCTCAAATTCATGGTAAATCTTATTTTTAAAAAATTTGAGAATTGTATTGAAATTCTCCGTAAGTATCAAGATGATGTTGAAAGATTAGCTCAACAATTAAAAATGGATAAGTTGGAATTACAAGATTTTCTCCATGATCTTGAAATAAAAAGATTTATAGATATTGATAGAGAAAAACAAACTTTCAAAGTCAAGGAAGGATTGCACGAACTAAAATAATGGCTATATACTTCATTTTGATCTAGAATATCCTTTCTTTTTTCATTATAAAAACATGCCAATAGTTTAAAACAGCGAATTAATCAATATTAATTATAGAAAAAATTTTTTGTTATCATCATAATGACAACAAGATCGGAAGATAGTCTAATCTTTTATGCTCTCACGCCAGGAAATTATCAACCCGGTGAGATGAGAACAGTTTATGACTCTTTAAAGGCATTTTGCGATAAAAAAAAAGAAATTGATCAGAGCGACAGGTTTAATATAGTTATATATCAAGATGATGGTCCCAATTATCTTGAGGATTTTACTCTCAATCCTGAGAATATTCTCATTGCCTTAGAATCCTTGGAACCCATGATCGTTAGGGCTAACATGTCGGGAGGGATCATGGTTTCAGCAACCTTTATCATAGATGTTTTTAAAAATATACCAAATAAGTGTTTTCGCATGATTATTCTAACTGATAATGGAACTCTTGAGATTCCTGAGGTATATATTCCCGTTTTAGATAATTTAATTGATAAAATTAAGGACATGCCTTTAATTATTGATATCATTAGGATAAAAGTAAACAATCACGATGATGACATGAAATTATCAGAATTAATAACTAAAACAAGAGGGCACCTGCATCACGTTCAGGATTTAAATGATTTACTCCCCCTCCTTAATGATTTGGCTGAAAAAAAAACCTTTTCATCCTTTTCATTGTCGGATGATACGTTTTCCGAGGAGATTCCTATTGAAAATTTCCCATTTTATAATAACTTGGCTGTAGATCCAAAATTGGTTATCGATAAACACACGTGTTCCATCTGTTTTAAAAAAGGTACTAATGCAATTGTGCAATGCCCGAATTGCGATACGACTTCTCATAAAATATGTTGGGCATTGTGGGCTAAAACAAGCAATATTGGGGTCTTCAACATATTTCGATGTCATACATGCTTCCAATTACTCAAGCTTGATGAAGATTTCGTTTACATGGTTCATACCGGTCAGTTAAAAGCAATTGAAGAAATTAAGGTGGAAGTCATGGATTTAAAAGAATTTGAGGAAACGTTAGAAGCCCTTGACGGACCTAAGATCATTTCCGTCGAGGATCCTTTGGCGATGTTCGATGATGATCTTGATGGTGATGATACCACAATCACTCATGACGATGATGAGTGATGCATTAATTTCAAATGCAACTACCTACCTTGATGTAAATCTATAAATTAGGGTAGCGAGACTACTATATTAAGATTATAAATTAAAATAGCTGATTAACGTGTATTTCGATAAAAAGAAGCTCAACGCTCTCTTACTCTGGTACAAGCAAGAATTAAGCCATGACCTCATCGCCGTGCTAGTTGTTGATAGAACGGGGTTCGTAGTTGATTTTTTAACCAAAATTCCCGAAAAAGCAGATGAAAAAAAATTTATAGGAGCATTTAGTGCATTAGCGGATCTCATCCTGAAGAAAATTACTTCAGATTATGATTTGGGAACCTTTGGTGCTGGAACGTTTGATACAGACCAGTACAGGTTCATTTTTTGCGAAGCAGGACCCGAATTAGTCTTCGTAACCGTGCTGAACGCACTAGCAACAATTGATCCTTATTTCCCATATGCGTTCATTGCAGCAGAAAAGGTTGCACGGATATTTGATGGGCGTCCAGTTAGCCCGGTAATTCCAAAAATTAATACGGATTATGGAATAAAAAAGATGCATAGAAAAGTCGACATGCTTCAAAAAGTAAAGTTCATTTCAGATGATTATCTATGCAAGCTCAGTTTTATAGGAGATAATGGCGTGGGAAAAACCAGCATCGTTCAAAGGTACGTGAACAATATATTTCACCTCGATTACAGGGCCACCATAGGTGCTTTTATTACCAAGAAAATATGCAAGTTTGATGGGCTTGCCGATACCCAGGTACGCTTCGTGATATGGGATATCGCGGGGCAACCTCAATTCACCCGAATTCGGCCTGCCTACCTAACGGATTCAGGAGCAATAATGATCGTATTCGACGTCACTCAAAGGGCATCTTTTGAGAACATCAAGAAAATATGGTATGAAGATATTAGAAATGTCGAGCTAACTAACGTGGCATTTGTTCTCGTCGGTAATAAGATAGATTTAGAAGAAAGAATAGTTACACATGATGAAGCACTGAAATTGGCCGAAGAATTGAACATGGCTTACATTGAAACCTCTGCAAAAACAGGAGAAAATATCGATGACGCATTCAGAATGATTGGTCTAAAAGTCATTGAAAAATTCATCGAAATGGAAGAAATCTCGAAAATCGTTGTGGAAAAAAAAAGCTACATCATTAAAGAGCATCAACTCAATTACATTTTTAATTACATTTTTCCCCAAAAAGACTTGTTCATTAAAAAAAGCGAAAAAAAGACATATGACATCGCAATGCAAATCCTAGAAGACATAAAGAAAAATGAATTAGAAGATAAGTAGGATCACGTCTACATGTATTATAATTCAAAGGGGGATATCGTATCTTTTCCCTTCCTTTGATTGAGTTCAGTCAGGTTTTTCCTTTGTTCATTTAACAAGTTCCAGAAAAAAAGAGGCATGTTTTTTTCTTTTTTAAAATTACTTTCAATTCTCTCAAGTTTTTCTAAGATCTTTTTGGTTCTAAGAGAAAATTGTTCTTTATATGCCTCCTTGGAATAATCCTTATCGAGATAATCCTTAAAAAGCCTCTTTAAATCATCATACTTGGGAAGGTATCCAATTGGGGTCTTAATTGCCTCCGTTTTCCCGTGTGCTTTTTCCTCGGCCCACATGATCCAACAGAGTTTATCAAGCTTGCCATTTAAATATTTTCCATCATTGTTCTTGAGAAAATAATTCGTGGCAAAGACTTTTGGAGGCTTCTCGAGGGAATTCCCAAAATTTTTATGATTCTCCAGGTACTTGCTTAACGGAACTACGATAAAGTCAAGGTTGGCCATGGGACTTGAATCCCTCACCCCTTCCTTGCCAAGAGTCTGGGCGGTTGTTTCAGATTCAATAGAGGCACCCAGAAACACTCCATGTTCCCAATTCAAACTCTCAAGCACCGGAGGCATTGTATCCGGATCTCTTCCTCCATAAAAGATTCCATGAACGGGAATCCCGTTAGGATCGTGCAAGCTTTTATCAACGTTATTCAATTCCTCTATTCGAATCGTATATCGCGCATTTGGGTGGGCATGAGGTATTTCTTTCCCATTTTCATCCTTGATCCCTTTGGTCCAATTCCCTGAAAAATTGATCCCACTTTCGGGAATCTCCCTTCCATCTCCAAGCCAATAAGGGATTCCATCTTTGACAAGGACATTTGAAAATATGGTCTCACGAGGCGTCTGGATTGCCTCGTAAATGATGGGGTCATCCTCCGGATTGACATCTTTAATAATTCCGAAAATTCCTTGCTCTATATTAACAGCGTGGGCAAAACCATCATCCCATTTTCTTAAATAAGCAATATCATCTCCCACAATAGTTTGACCAGGAAGCATTGCCGTGGAGGTCTTCCCACATCCTGAAGGAAACGCTCCCGTGAAATAGGAAACGCGATTATTTCCTTTTGGATGCACTCCTAGAATAAAATAATGTTCGGCAAGCCAATCCTCGTTGTTTGATCTATTTATTGCTAATCTGAGAGCTAATTTTTTTAACCCTAAAGAATTTCCTGCATATTGATTGTTGATGGTAAGCACTCGATTTTCCTGCAAGTCCATGTAAACCCGCCGCTTATCAATGTTTTTAGTGATTGGAGGGTTGCCAATCAATTCACCAGAAGAATGAATGAAGTAAAAAAAATTATCAGAACCTTTTAATTTCTTGAATTCCTCATATCCTTCTCTATAAAGCAGATCTTCACTATGAGCGACGTAAAAACTATCGGTCAATTGAAGTGCAAGAATAGAAAATTTGGAGTTTTTTGGTCCCAAGCAAAAAAATCGAACCACGCATTCATTTCTTTCCATTATTCCATCCATAAAGCTAAAGATTTCCTTTAATCCCTCATCCCTGTCGATGGTATTAATCCAGGGACTTGCATATTCCCCTTTAGGTATTAACACTCGAGTATTATTTTTATCCCTGGCTTGATCGTGATTTGACATCGTAAAAAAACCGTCATAATGAATCGTATGCCCTTCTATGTTTAATTTTAGCTCTTCTCCAGTTTCAATGCACTTTTTTCGCACATAATCAATATCTTCTTGAGAATCTGAAATTACCGTGACTTTACTAGGTTTACATAACTCCACAAATTCATTTACAATGCTTAAAACCTTCTCATTATTGAGAGCTAAGAGTTTATTTAGATTCTCTTGAGTAAGAATGCCCTTATCTACTAAATTTTTTATCGTGGTCATTATAATAACATTCTTGAGATGTGTAAAAAT
>DXJM01000119.1 GCA_019057355.1 Promethearchaeota archaeon
TATATTCCGTCAATGGTGGGCGAAATTTTTAAATGAGGTGAATTACATATTAAATGTTATGAAAAAGTAGAAAATGATATCGATATTAATTCAAGAAAAGATATAATATTCACGAAATACAAGCAATTTTATGAAGAAAAAATTGCCAATGATAATTTAGATTTCAATAATATACAATCCATCCATTCGCATAAAATATTCATCAATCCAATGTTGGAAATAACCCAAAAATATTGTGTTAACGAAGAGATAAAGGATAAATTGATATATGAACTTAAAGCAAAATATGAAGAATTAAATAGAAATGTTCCAACTGCATTGACAAATCTCCCATTGATAAAAGGTAGGTATTCATATTCTGTCGAAGAAATAGAAGAGACATTGAAACCGTTTGAAAATGATACAATAGAAGAATTTATGCATAAAATAGTAATTAATGAATGCTTTATCCCTGATATTCCTGATATATCGAATGAGGATTATGGAATAGCTAGTTATATCCCCACAATAGTCTATGATGATGTTACACGAAATTATAATGCTGGAGATCCAATTATGATGAGAACTTTTCATTATAAAACGAATGTAATGAAGTGTTTGAATAATCTGAGGCACAAATTAAGAGATTATGAAAAATATGAATTTTTGGGACATGCCTATTCTATTATTCATTTCTCTGATTTAATAGATGAATTATCAAAAAGAATATTCATTACAAGCTTAGAATATTATGGAAGAGGAGATTATTTTCATTGCATTCTAACAAGCATTTTTCAAATTGAACGCATTTTAAGAGCTTTATGTATAAAAAACAAGATATTAAACTTGTATAAGGATGAAAATAAAATAGTTCCAAAAGGGCTTGAATATATGATTGGAGAATTAAAGGCAAAAAAAGTATTAAGCACTAAATTTTTGTTTTTTCTTGAATGGTTATTATCTGGATCAAGTGAAATTATTCCTGAAAACATTCGTAATAAAATTGCTCATGGATTAAGTGATGTGGATCAGTTTAAAGCTATATATACTGAGAACAATGCATTATCAATTATCTTAATCTATTTATATCTTTCAAAATCATAAAATGCATCAAAAATACAACCTATTCCCACTTAGTTTTTTTAATTCTGGAAATTTCTTAATAGAACGATATTATTGAAAAAATAATAAATCATTCTTGAAATGAAAAGTGGACGGGATAGCTCATTTACTACAATTAGCCAGGTTAATTTTTCTTTTATTCATTTATTAATTCATTCAGGTTTATATTCAATCCCCATTTAATTAGCATATACTGCGTTTTTAGGTGAAAATTTTCTCTGACAGAAATCACGTTTAAAATCAACGAATTTATAACGCTCAAGTTAGAAGAAAACGAAACGGTTATTTACATCAAAAATAGAAGATTTATTCAATGCAAGTATTTGGCTTTTCAAATTAAAATGGATGAAATTCAAGACTATGATAGGATCGATTCAATTGATGACTTGGAACAAGAAGATAGGACGCGTGATTTTCATCAATTACACATTCCTCCTATAGAAGAATTTTGGGGTCATAGTTCTAACTTGCAGGTCTGGTTTGAAAATGACTATGATACACGCCTGCTTCATAGCAATTTGGCATTTCCATTGCTTAAAAAATTAACCGAGGTAGGAGATCCAATAGCAAAAAGAGTCTTTAAAGAAGAAATATTTTTGAGATTTTCAAGCAATCATTTAACTGTAATGCAATTTCTTCTTAATGAAGGTTATCTGAGATATTTTAATGAAGAAGAAATAAAATTCCTATTAGAGGAAATTGAGTATGATGATATAAAAAATCTATTATATAAAGATTATTTTACAGTTTTACGGCAGTTGATAGATATTGGTGATATGAAAGCATTAGGAGTCATAAAAGAAGAAATTGTCAATCAAATTAATGAAGGTGATAGAGATGTTCTTAATTTTTTACTCTCTGGAAATTATTTTAGTTATTTTACACAAAGAGATCTTGAGATTCACTCATTACTCCTAAAACCATTTATCAATAAACTTATATTTTGGGGCAGCCTGAACAATGCACCAAAACCATTTTATAGAAATATAGATAAATTACAAAAAAATATAGAACTTGCTAAATTAGGTGTTAAAAAGAAGGCCCCTCGAGCATTTTACGACAATTTCGAGAGTCTCCTATCCAACATTGAATTGACTAAATTAGCAATTGAAAAAAGGGCCTCCTACGCTTTTTATGAAAATTTTGAGATATTATTGGATGATATTGAACTGGTTGAGATAGGAATTCAAAACAGAGTTCCTTCCAGTTTTTATTATAATTTTGAAAAAATAAAAAGTAATAAAAAATTAGCAAAATGGGGGATTCAAAACAAGGCTAAATTGGGATTTTATGGTGGTAGTTTTAGAAACATTCAAAAAAATGAAGATTTAGCGAAATGGGGGGTAAAAAACAACGCACCACATAATTTCTTTAGCTTTTTCGGGTATTTGATAGAAAATGTCGATCTAGCAAAATGGGCGGTTCAAAATAATGCTCCTAAGATCTTTTATCGATCTTTTCCCATCCTTAGAAAAAATGAAGATCTAGCTCGATGGGCTGTTCAAAATGAAGCACCTAAGGTTTTCTATCAAAATTTTAATGATTTAATGTCCAATATCAAACGTGCAAAGATGGGTGTGAGTAATAATGCTCCAAACATATTCTATTTTAAATTTAAAGAATTACTCCAAAATGTTAAAATGGCGGAATGGGCAGTATCGAATAGGTTGCGTCCAATGTTTTATAGAAATTTTGTTCAAATAGTCCAAGATCCTTATTTTATCAATTCATTACGCATTGCAAAAGTAAAAAAGGAAGTGTTTTTAGAACAGTTTTGGATGTAGGAATTAATATTGATTTTTTAATTGGAAATCTTTTATCCTTCCATTTTTATTCTAATTCCATTAATTTAATTTCCTTAATTTTATAGTTAAAAATTAAAGAAGAATGAGGTATTACCTCTCTTAAGTAATACCAATTATCTTACTCCTATATTGGAGCATTAATTGTACTTTTAAAATGATTTATTGTAATTTATAAAAACTTTTTTTTAACTTGAAAGTAAAAAAGGAAGTGTTTTTAGAACA
>DXJM01000120.1 GCA_019057355.1 Promethearchaeota archaeon
ATATATCAATAATATATTATTTTTTTATTAGCAAGGAAATAATCTTGGGTGAAGATCGCCTGGGTTTTAAGGAAAATTTTATTATTGCACGCTGAAAAGCCTTGGTATGTTATGCTTTCTTGACATTTTGCAGATATGCTTCTCATATAATTGTTTATAATTGTTATCAAAATAATCATCGCAAAATGTGCTTGAAAATTTTCCCCTCGAATAAGGAGGAGAAAAAAGTATTATCTATTACTAAAAATAAGAATTTCTTCTTGATTTTCACTTTTTGGGACGCTAAATTTATATATATTAGTAATTCCGATTACCTACCAAACAATGATTGCAATTAATTAATGAATGTTAATCCTTGGCTAACTTCTCAATCTAATGATATAAGCTACCTCATTATTAGAACTTAATTGCTCTATATTAGTTTATAAGGTAAGAATAAAGTTGGGAGATAGTTAAAGAGGTAATAATTCGATAATATAAATAGTGATTTTCTTTTTTAAATGATTGATATATACTTTAATTTGGACTAATTAATTTGGTTAATAAAATGGAACTTCAATTTGATAAAGGAACGATTATATTTAATGGAGATTTTAAGATCCCACATGCTAAATGGGATGGTAGAGTTAATAAATATAGAGCTGAAGCTCTTTACTACCGTGAGATCTTGGAGCATCTCAACCTCTCGGGTCTCTCATTTGAAGATAATGTTTTAGATTTAGTACCGTGTCCATTTTTCTCTTCAACCATAAAACTGAGAAATTATCAAAAGGATGCTTTAAATCAATGGTTTCAAGACAAAAAAGGTGCGGTAGTAATGCCCACGGGGGCTGGAAAGACGATTTTTGCCATAAAAATTATTGAAAAAATAAATTCTCCCACTTTTATAATCGTTCCGACCTTGGATTTAGTCAATCAATGGAAAAAAGAATTAAAGAAGGCGTTTTCTATTGAAATTGGAGAGTTTACAGGAAATAAGAAGACGCTTGAGCCAATAACGGTTTCCACTTATAATTCTGCTTATATTAATGCAAGTTATTTAGGAAATAAGTTTAAATTACTTATTTTTGATGAAGTTCATCATCTCCCTTCTGAAAGTTTTAGACACATAGCTGAAATGTTTGCCTCCCCATATCGATTAGGACTTACAGCCACCTTTGAGCGTGATGATGAGTTGCACGAAGAAATAACAAGACTAATTGGCGAGAAGGTATATGAAATAAGTCCAGAGCCCCTTGCCGGTGAATTTCTTGCGGATTTTAAAACACAGAAAATAACCGTGGAATTTACTGAAAAGGAGCAGGAAGAATATAAGGAAGCCCAATCAATTTTTAAAAATTACCTGATTTCACGTAATATAAAGATGAGAGGTGCAAGAGACTTTCAAAAAATCGTGATGCACTCTGGGAGAGACCCAGAAGCTAGAGAAGCAATATTAGCCCGGAATAAAGCAGAAAAATTGGCTTTTAATTCTGAAAATAAGCTAAATGAATTGGTAAAAATATTAGATAAAAAAAATCGGACAATAATCTTTACAAAGTATAATGACATGGTATATAATATATCAAAACGATTCTTAATCCCTTGTATTACTCATAAAACAAAAAAAGATGAGAGAAAGGAAATCTTAGAGAAATTTAAGCAAGGAATTTATTGCTGTATTGTGTCATCTCAAGTTTTAGATGAAGGAATTAATGTTCCAGAAGCAAATATTGGCATAATTTTAAGTGGAACGGGTAGTTCGCGAGAATATATTCAGAGATTAGGTCGTATACTACGCCCTGCTGAAAACAAGAAAGCCATATTATATGAAATTATAACGAAAAATACGATGGAAGTGAAAACCTCCCATCGGAGGAAGAGCTAAATGCTCCCCAAAAGTATCTTATTGGTGGATTTCAGAGGAGGATCTGTTAAACCGAGATATTTAAATAACATTGATCAAGCAGAACAAATCATCTGTATATTTAAAGAGTGTGTTGGAAAGAAATATAAAGATATAAAAAAGGAGGTAATGAGATTAGAATCAGGGCGAATAGACTATAAGATTCTTCGAGGGTTAGCGGAATTAGCTCAAAGAAGATGTATATTTACGTCTTGTACGGATATAGATATTATAAAGCTAAGAAGGGCATTATTTGAAAGAGGCTTTGTTAAGGATGAGATAGAAAGGGATGGCGTAATCACGAGTATAGCTAAGGAATTTGGAGTTTCACATGATGATATTGAAAATGCAATGTTTGCCGATTTACCTAAAGAACAAGTATTAAGGCAATGTAATGCCACTACACCAAAAGAACTCATTAGAAGATATAACCTTTCCATTACTCAAACACTCCTTTTTAATGCTACTGAAATGACTTTTACGGTTGGGGCGAAATATCAACAAATCTTTAGAACCATTAATTACCTTGGATTGATGTATGAGACTGATGGCAATGAAATTTGCGTAAGTGGCCCCGTTTCTCTTTTAAAGAATACAATAAAGTACGGTAATTCCTTAGCAAAATTAATTCCATATATTTTTCAATCGGATACCTGGTCAATTGAAGCAAAAATTCAAATGGAGAGAGGAAGGGAACAAAGAATTTTTAATTTTAGTTTATATTCAACAGATCCCGTACTTCTGCCGATCCATGAAAAAATAGAAGAGGGTTTCGATAGTGAAGTAGAAGAACAATTATATAAAGACCTCACATTATACGCTCCAGATTGGGAAATAAAAAGAGAGCCAACTTTCATTAAAGCGGGTAATCATATAATTATCCCCGATTTTGGATTTTATAAAAGAGGGATCAAACTATATTTAGAAGTAGTAGGATTTTGGACGCCCGAATATATAAGGAAGAAGATTAATAAGTTTGGCCAAACTGATACTAAAATAATTGTTGCTTTAAATCAAAATCTTAAATGTTCTCGATTAGATTTTCCAGGAGAGGTAATATTCTATAAAAATCAAATACCAATTAAGCCTATCTTAGATATTCTAAAAAAAGAAGAAGAAAAAATGATTGATGCAGAGTTAAATAGTTTTAAAAATGTTCAATTAGATGAGGAAATAGTAGATATCGAAAAAAAAGCAGAGGATTTACACATAAATCCGAAGACTTTAGAACAATTAAATATACCGGGACATTATTTTATTGGTCAAAAAATTGTTTCAAAAAACTTTCTAGATTATTTAAATAAGGAAATTGGGGATAAAAGAAAATTTACAGATGTAAAAATTATTTTAGATAAATATGATTTAACTGATAAAGCCTTAGAATTGATAGGATTCAAAGTAATCTGGAAGGGTTTAACTCCAATCAAGATCACAAAAAATAAATAGATTGATTATAAGAACCTCTTTGTTTTTCTAAGTTTTACGCGTAGCAACTAATTTATGAATTTTTCTTAGAAATGATAAAAGAAATTGAAAAATACGATAGTAGAGAATTTACATTAATAATTATTGAACTACCACCACCTAAAGTCGGTGGATTCGTGGGTTAAAACTCTTTTTCACGAGATTCTTAGCACTACTGGACTCTCCAAGGGACCTCTATCCCCTATCCAATTGGAATGAGAGACTCCTTTGTGTAATATATTCTTTGACGCATTTACGTCCGCATTTAAAACCGAACCGCACCCAGAACACGTGTATAATCCACGATATTTTCGATTTGACTTCTTAGATGGTAGTAATATAAAAGTAAGACCTATTTGGTTTAGGCTTTTAAATAAAGAAGAATAGGGACACGATCATACAACAAGATCATGATAATACGAAGATATTACACTACTTTCAATTTTCCCAATAGTTTAATTATTTAAATGCCTTAAAAAG
>DXJM01000121.1 GCA_019057355.1 Promethearchaeota archaeon
ATTGGTATTTTATTAATGTCAATTATTCTTCTTAGTCCTTTAAAGCAAATTAAAAAAAAAAAACAAAAAATTGTTCAAAAAATAATCATAGGAATAGGTGGAGCTTTTCTTTTTTGTGGTATAAGACGATTACCAAATCCACCAAATATAAGATTCCTACTTTTATATTTTACTTTTGGAGGAATTATTTCGGTCTTAAACCTATACCATGCTTATGGCTTCTTTTCACATTGTTATCAATGTACGGTACCATTTAATTGGGGGAAATGTTCAGGATTTTCAAGCATCCAAAATAATCTGGAAAAATATGACCTTAATAACTTTTTACTGTTAATTCAGGATTTTTCAAATTATATAAAAATGAGAAGAGAAAAAAAAAACTCGAATAAAACAATAAGGAAAAAAGTTAGCGAAAAGGTCGTTTAAAACTTCACTTCGCACTTGTCGCTATCACAAAAAATTTCTCCTAAGGCTCGATCCTTCGTGGCTTCCAATGATTTTATTGGAGTGGTTTTTGCGACCATTTCCTCGTACTCTTCTTTGGTTATCTCCTCATAAGGTGCTTGTTCATATCCGTGTTCTTTATAAGGTAAGAAGCTGACACTTTTTAATTTATCTTCATAACATTCAAGTACATGCTCTATTTCTCGTGCTTCTTCGGGCTTGAAAGTAATCGTTATGGAAACTTGGTTATCCGACCACCATTTTTGATAAGCAGCGGCATTTTCAGCTTGTTCCCAAATCGAAACGTCTTTTTTAGAACGCTTGAAATATTCTTTTTTTATGGGAAATTCTGCAACTAAGGAGTTTTTAGAATATTTATCTTCTTCTATTTTATATCCAGCATCTTCAATGATATTGACTAAATCTGAATTTTTTGAAAGCCTGATCCTTCGAATATAGTATTTAGAATGAGGATAATGTATGCCTGGGGAAACTCCAGGAAGCAAACTGATCGTTCCACTTGGTTTCACCGTCGTTAATTTAATCGATTTCGGTATGCAAAGCCAGTTAGAATATTGTTCATCCAATTTACGTAAGTATTTATATCCTTTATCGCACCAATCCAGCATTATTCTACGCCCGAATTTTAAAAAAGCCTCGATTATTCCTGTTTGGGAGATTCCCATTCGCCTATTTTTAAGCATTACCGCATTAGTTTCTTGCCAATGAGTATTAACTAGTGTAACTGATTTGGCATAGAGATAAGCATATTTTAAAGTTTCTTGAAATTCTTCATAAGAGTCATGGCGCGAAGGAAAAGTCTCTACTAAACAGCATAATTCAAAGGATTCTAGCGTTTGTTCTCCACATGGATTTACTCCAGCAGCTTTTTTATCTTTATAATCCGGTTTATCGCCCATTCTCGAAAAAGCTCTTGCATTATCAAGCCAGAGCACCCCCGGTTCACCATTAACAGCTATTTGATCTGCAATGAAAGAATAATCCAATCCTTTCACCGCGAAAACAGTGTTATTACTTGCCCACCTGTGGGAATAAAGCTTTTCTTGATCTTGCTTGCACGTGATAAAATCAAGATCTGTTGGATCTCCAAGAGCAATTTCAGCACTCCGTCTCACATTACCTGCTACAACGCACTTACCGATGTGGTTCATTACATCAACGATATCAACGGACGTCATTTTTTTTCCAATACGATTTCTTAAAATAGAGATGACATCCTCAAGCATCTCTTTTAATGGTTCCGGACCCGAGGCAACACCGCCAAATCCCCGAATAGGTTCCCCTTTTGGGCGTATGAGCGAAAAATCCAGGTTTGGGAGCTGTTTTCCCAAGAAAAAGGCTTCTAAAACAAGTCTCAGGGTTTCCACCCATCCTTCCCTGCTATCTGGAACTTGAAAATTAAAATTTCCCTCGGCAGGTTGCATTATTATTAATTTACCAGCACCTTTGGTGTCAAATCCAACACCCACTCCTAACATTAACGCATCCATTACAAATTCAAATGCTTTTGAATATTTTAGATTTATATCCTCGGTCGAGGCAAAACCACAATTATTAAGTGCCATTGAACCGTGTCTAGCAATGAATTCGGTTCCCATCATCCACATCCCCCTTCCTGGGGGACTCATTTTAAAATTCCAAATTTTTTCATACATTTTTTGAGCAGAACGTTGAGCTTTTGAATCAGACCAAGGAAGAGTTAACCTTATGCAATGTTCTTTCTGTATGGAATAACATCCTTCCACAACTCTCTTGACGGTTTCCCAAAATTCTTCTTTTCTATTTTCTTTCTCTATCATACGAGCATACGTTCTTTTATAGGTTATATAGCCCAGAGGTCCCCAATTTGGCTGTTTATTTTTATATCGCTCAAGAAATTCATCATCTAACATGAAGCTTATATTTTCCAAATTTATGGCCCTTGCAAAAAGATTACGATACTTGTTCATCCCTCTTTGCGTGAGATCTAAACATACAAGTTCACGAATATGGTTGGTAGTAATTTCTTTACAACCAAGACCAATAATTTGACGAACAACTTCTTGAGCTACCTTTTCAGCAATAAAAATATCGAGTCCTGTTTCTCTATTTATTACTTTTGAAATATTTTCTTCATCAAACTTTTTTTTTTCCCCTTTCGAATTTATGACGTATTTCGGGTACAATTTTGTTAAAAATTCAATCGAATTCTCATTCATTGATTATCTCCACTTGCAGTTAAGACATTAAGGTAAATTAAGATTGAAAACTAAAACAATGCCTACTAAATTAATATTAATTATGACTTTAAATATTATCTCCTAATGATTATTAATCTATTGTGAAACTTTCTGAAAAGCACCATATTTTCAGGATTTTAAGTTTAATTAACAAATATTAAATATTAATCATATTTATTTTGATTTATAGCTCATTATATGAGGTGTAATTCTGCTTTATTTGTTGAATAAACATCCGATAATTATCCTTATATTAGATAATACCTTAATTATTAAAAAAAAAACAGATATTGCAAAATTTTTAATTTATCTCTAAAACAATAGGCTAAATGTGAAAAAATGAAATACTATGTTCTAAATAAGTGAGACTTTATAAAAATTTTTAACAAGACAATTGATTATTAAAATAAAAAAATA
>DXJM01000122.1 GCA_019057355.1 Promethearchaeota archaeon
ATATGTTAATTAAAGAATATTGAAATTTATGATCAAATTATGATAATTTTTTGTCACAAATAGCTGTGTTATTAAAATATTAATATCAAGATTATTATTCATATCAAAAAAAAATAATGTATAGGATGGAAAAAATATGGTGTTATATAAAAAAACACAAGAACTCAGTATTGATATCCAAGAATTCTGCTGCAATAATCAGCACATAAATACAATAGATGGTGTTAAGGTATGTGTAAATTGTGGCATGATATTTGATGTAAGTCTTGTAGAAGATGAAAGACGAGCTTATAGTTCCAAGGAAGTAAATGAGAGAAAACGCACTGAACCAAGATGGAGAGAATTTGGATCGAGAACAGTGCTTCCCACAAATAATATAGATTTTAAAGGTAATATTCTTGATGCTGAACAAAGGACTTTATATTCAAGATTGTCAAAAATTCAAAATTCATTGGTATCGAGTATAGAAAGAAATTATTGGGTTGCAAAACCAATCTTAAAAGAATTATCATCAAAATTAAATGTTCCCATACATATTTCTGAAATCGCATGGAAAATATATACCCATGCCGCAAAAAAAAGATTGACAATGGGGAGATCAATTGAAGCCATATTATCTGCGTCAATGTACATTTCTATAAGGATACATGAATTTCCAAAACTTTTAGAAGATATTAGCGATGCCATCATGATCTCACGAAAAACTATTGTCCGTTCAATTGGTCTTTTACTTCGAGAAGTCCTTCCAGATTTAAAGTATACTTATAAACCAATCACTACAGATCAATTAGTAATAAAATTTAGTAACGAGTTGGGGTTACCTCACGCAACACAAAAAGAAGCATTAAGAATTCTTGCATTATCCGTAAAAAAAGGAATTTCACTCAGTGGTAAGGACCCTAAAGGTTTCGCAGCATCTGCAGTATATCTTGCAACTAAATATACAAATGATCACATGAAGCAAACAGAGATTGCCAAATTAGCTAAAATTACGGAAGTAACTTTAAGAACAAGAATTAAGGAAATGATCAGCTTATATAATTAATACTTTTTACCATCACGTGTATTTCATTTGTTCACCGCAACATTTTGGAATTTCTTGATGATGACATGTATCAGAACAACAACATAGTATGGCATCTTTTATTAACATTGACTGATCACAACATTTAGGAACACTGATTTTTCGACCACAAATATTACATTCTAATCTTGGCATGTTAAACCTCTCCTCAAATTTCTTAAGGACCTCTGTTATAATTGTATAATTTACATAACAAAAAGCTTCTTTTTATTTTTTATAAAACTTTAAAGGAGGAACCTTTTCTCAGATAGGTACCTTTTTCGTCTGGCTTGTAATTTATCATGCTCAATATTTTTACATGTTGAAGCAATGTAATTAAACATGAAATAAACACGGTCACTTTAAATTAAGAAGAATTTTATTAATCGTCAAAATCGTTAAAATTATCCTTCTGTTTTAAGATATTCTATAAGTTTTTCAGCATCTTGAGTTGCTGGTTTGCATGTTTTATTAATACATACATATGCTGTTGCTTTTCCACCCTCATCTTTAAAATATTGAAGAAAATTAGAGAAATTATCAATATCAGGAGGATCTTGCTCCATTTTACGCTGGATCAACACCTTGTTCGGAATGAAGTGATTATTGAGAACTTCAATCATTTTTAGAGTATCGGGATAATTTGTTTTTCCAGCAATAACTACTGAATAAGAAGGTCCAATGGCAAAATCTACCCCAACCATTAATTGAGTATACGCATCAGGATTAATTTGAACCTTTTCCGAGAAAACTCGATTTAAAACGTCAGCTTTTTCTTCCAATTCATGATCTCCGGTAATTTGACTTAATCGTAATAAATTAAGCAAGGCTATGGAATTACCTGAGGGTATTGCACCATCATAAATTTCTTTCTGACGTGTGAAAAGTTCTTCATTTTCATTAGAAGTAAAGAAATATCCTCCAGCAGTCTCATCCCAAAAATCATCATCTTGAATTTTAAGAAAATCTAATGCTCGTTTAATATACGCAACGTTGAAGGTAGCTTCATAGAGTTCAATTAACCCCCATATGAGGAACGAATAATCCGTGAGAAACGCATCAATACCTGCTTTTCCCTCTCTATATCTATGTAATAATTTGCCATCCTCTCTTGATAAGGATGAATTGATAAAATTGAACGCCTTCTCAGCAGCATTAATATATGTTTTGTCTTGAAAGATCCGACCCCCTTTTGCTAATGCGGCTATCATTATTCCATTCCAATCCGTAAGACTTTTATCGTCCTTATGGGGATGAATCCTTTTTTTACGAGTATTATACAGGATCTCACGAATTTTATCTATCTTTAATCGTAATTCTTGCTCAGGGAGTTTTAATCTTTCTGCAATTTTATCAATAGAGTTATTAAGATGTAAAATATTGTGCCCGGTATGAACCCTGGTCGATTCTTCTAAATAATTTCCCCCGTCTTGGACATTAAATACATAGATTGCTAATTCTGCCAGTTCTTTATCAAATATTTTTTCAATTTCATCCTTGGTCCATAAATAAAATTTCCCCTCTACTCCTTCAGAGTCCGCATCTTCAGCTGAAAAGAAGCCTCCTTCGGGGGATGTCATGTCCCTCAAGATATAAGTAAAAATTTCTTGAGCAAATTCACGATATTCATCATTTTTTGTGGCTTGATAAGTATCAACACATGCTAATGCTACGAGTGCTTGATCATAAAGCATTTTTTCAAAATGAGGAACGAGCCAAGTGGAATCTGTTGAATATCGATGAATTCCAAATCCAACATGATCATATATGCCTCCTCGTCTCATTGCTTTCAAAGTTTTTTCCACTATCTCCAACGCTACATCATCACCAGTTCGCTTCCAGAATCTGAGGAGAAAAGAAAGATTATGGGGGGTTGGAAACTTAGGACGCCCTCCAAAACCCCCATTTTTCTCATCATACCTGGCTTTCAACAAATCGAATGTCTTTTTCAATATTTCCTCATTGAGCTTATCACCGGGGATTTCTGGAGCGATTTCCTGCAATGCACGTGATATTTGATCCGCAGAAACAAGAATTTCTTCTTTTTGAGAATTCCATAATTCTTTAACCCTGTTTATCAAGTCAATAAGACCCATTCTTCCGAAACGACTATTCTTAGGAAAATAGGTTCCCGCAAAAAAGGGTTTTTTACCAGGAGTTATGATTATCGTTAGTGGCCAGCCCCCAGTTCCCGTCATCATCTGGCAAACAGTCATGTAAACATTATCGATATCCGGGCGCTCTTCCCTGTCAACTTTAATGGAAATGAACACATCATTCATCAAACCTGCAACTTCTTGATCCTCAAATGACTCGTGAGCCATGACGTGGCACCAATGGCATGTTGAATAACCTATGGAAAGAAACACTGGTTTATTTTCTAATGTAGCGTTATTAAATGCTTCTTTTCCCCATGGATACCATTTTACAGGATTATCAGCATGTTGGAGTAAATAAGGACTTTTTTCATTTTTTAGTTTATTCATGGTAACTCCCTAGTTCCGATGGAATTAGTATTATGCAATAAATTGCATAGGAAAATATCAATATATTTATTATTGATCATTAAAGATATCGGTAGTTTCATTAGATCTCTATCGTTATAATGCTAGACCTCTAATTAATTATAAATTTACCCTAATGTTTTATTAGGAAGGATATATGCAATTCTTGATGAATAAAAACTGAAAACAATAACGATTTGTTTTGTGGAATTGAACTACTTAATAAACGTGTAATTTGTTGTTGTAACGATCTAAGAAAGCAAATTCGCTCAGAATTTTTCTTGGAGGACGTTGTTTTTCTCCTAATTTCATGTTATCAGATAAATCTGGATTAATTTCTCTCGAATGCTTCCCCACATTTACCAAAGTAATTAATCTCATTTCCTCGGGGATATCAAGGATTTGTTTTACTTTATTTTCATCAAATCCTGCGATTGGATGAGCGACAAGTTCTAATTCGGTTGCCCTTAAAATAAGAAACGCAGTAGCCATTCCAGTATCAAAAAGATAATAAATCCGTTCCCCTAGCATACAATCATATTCTGGTTTGCTTACAACAGCAATGATTATGGATGATTTTTTTACCCAAGCGTTTGTAGGAGGTAAGGTCTTAAAAATTTCATGTAGTATTTCATTATCCTTCACGAATATGTATCTCCAAGGTTGATTATTCATGCATGAAGGAGCAAGTTGAGCAGATTCGGCCAAATCCTTTATTAAATCAGGTGAAATATCAATAACTTCAAGTGATCTATATGCCCTTCTCTTATTAATTCCTTCTTTAATGTCTATTAATATACACCTCACATGATTACATTCAGCACTATTTAAAATTAGATTTATTCATATATTTATTCATATAATCGCAGGTTATTTGAAACTTGAGGTTAAAAAACATTAGGGGTATCCTTAATAATCATTTAATATTCTAATTAGTGTAAACCTTATATTAATAATTTATAAGTATAGAAAAGACATACTAAAGATACTTTACAATACCTTGCCATTTGGTCTATATATTTCTATATAGCAATATGTGTAAGGTATATATTATTACCCTTATCTTTATATTTCCGCATTAATTATTGTAATTAGAAGGGATTAGAGGTCTTGAAATAAGCATGAATAGAAAAAAGAATGAAAATAACACATCAATAAAAGAAGATAATAAAAAAGAAATAGAGAAGTACATTATAGACGTTATGAATTTACTCATTTATGACAATTTTAAATAAGAATTTCAAAATATGACTTAACATGTTTCACTTTTTATTATATTTATAAGAGAATATAAAAAGCATAAACACAATTTAAAAGGAAGGTAAAAATGGTAGAACTAATTCATTGGTCAGATTTACATTATGGTTCTTCAGAGTTTAGAATTGATTATTTAGAAAGTACAATTGAATATATTAACGAGAAAAAACCCGATGCCGTGATATGCACTGGAGATTTCACACATCATGCAAGAAAAACTGAATATGTTGAAATTTCAAAATTAATTAAAAAAATTAATATACCAATGATAAATGTTATTGGTAATCATGACTCTCTAAATCATGGGGTTGTTTTTTTGAAAGGTATATTGGTCCAAGAAGATCAATTCTAAAATTGGATAATAAAGAGATGCTTATAATAGGTATTCGAAGCTCTCGAGATAACTCCTCAGAAGGAGAAATTGGCGATGAGCAACTTGAATGGATCATAAAGCAACTAAAAGAAAATGAGGAAAAAATAAAGATTTTGGCTTTACATCATCACGTCGTTGCAGTTCCGAGTGCGGAATGCAAGCGATCAACACTTGTTGACGCGGGAGAGCTTCTACAAGTAGCTCAAGATTATGAAATTGATCTCATTCTTCAAGGGCACCGTCACGTTCCTCATGCGTGGATTTTTGGAGATAGCATCTTATTATATTGCGGTACGTCTACATCAGGTAAAGTCAGAGCTGATGATACACCTTGTTTCAATGAAATTTCAATTCATGAGGATAAGTTGGAGGTTCGAGTAGTTGATTCATATTCTTTGAAAAAACATTTACTAATAAGCCAAAATCGTGGTAATATTGATTACCTCAAACCGAGAAATGATAGAATAAATCATTTGATTAGGACAAATATCTTTTAAACCTAACCATTAAAAATTACTTAAGAAATTATAATAATTAGGTTTAAA
>DXJM01000123.1 GCA_019057355.1 Promethearchaeota archaeon
AATTTACATAATCTCAGGAGTTATTTTCGGCATTTTAATTTATGATATTATTCTCATAGTTTTAATAGCTCAATCCATGGTGTATTTATCATTATTTAATTTTATTAGTAGAGGTTTTTTAGGATTTGCATGTCTCTTGATTGCACGATATGATCAAAAATATATTGCTAAAAAAATTAAAGAAGAGAAATATCATGAAATAATGGTTGATGCATTTTGTTGGGGGATTCTTGGTTGTATCTTCTATGGAATTGGTGTTTTTCTTCTTTTAAAGGGATTAATAATTATACTTTATAATTTGTTAGAAAGGAAAAACATTGCACATGATCTAAAGGATTCATTAAATCATTTCTCATCAAAAGCGGGATTTGTCATTATATTTTTGATTATATCTTATTACTTAAATACTCCACTTAAAATACAAGTCGGTTCACAAACAATCGAAGGTACCATCTTTCAATTAGGTATCTTTTATATTTTAGTCGTAGGAATTCTTATCTTTTTAGGTATTATTATGTTGATAATTGATATGAAATGGAAGAAAAAAATTGAAGAAAAGAAAGAATTTCAAATTGGAGAGATATTTCCAGTCCTTATTATCGGGATAATTGGAGTTGCGAGTTTTGCAACCGGGATTTTTATTTTATTTAAAGGGATTATCTTGCTCATAATGGTGATTGTAAAACCAGAGAAAAAAATTGAACCCAAGCGTGAAATAGAACAAAAAATCCCTGCACGACTTCAAGAAGAACCTTCATTGAAAGACCATATAACAATGGATAGTATCAAACCTATTTCAGAGGAATTCCAGACTAGGATAGAACTTACGAAGCAAGAAACAAAAATGATAAAGGAACAGGTTCAAAAAACTGAAAAATTAAAAAAGGAACTGAAAAAGGCACCAACTCCTGATAAAGAATATGAATTAAAACTTCATGAATCTTTATTGCCTGTAAATGATGAGAAAGATAAAGAGTTAATCAAGGAATATTTTACCAAGATATTTTCCGTTTTATCGAAAGATATCAAAAATGAAATAAAAAAATTAAAAATATCAAAAAAAGAAAAAAATGAATTATTAAAAGAAATCGCATTCTTAACGAGAGAGGAGCAGGTAAAATATATCGAGGCAATCATATCCTTATATCAAGACATTCCGAAGAAATTGATAGAAAGAATTAGAAAGCTACCAAATGTCAAGCCAAAGCATTATGATCAGATAGTTGACCAATTAAAATATCTAGATTCTGAAGAACAATTGAAATTCATTCAGTTTTTAGAAGAAAATGCATGAGAGGAGAGGCAAAAATGTCACTGGAGAGGAGACGAGAAACAGAAGAAATTAAAGAAAAAAAATCAATGGAAAGGAGTAGTTTTAGACATGATGATTTTACGCCATTAGAGGAAAAAACGTTAATAACTGAAGAAGTAGAAAAACAACAGGATGAAAATGTGGTCATTTTTGATGAATTAAATGAAATTGAAACCGATGTTCTTGATATAGCAAAAGAAGTGCTAAAACTTAAGCGATATGACTCTGAATTTGAGATAGTATCCGAAAAAGATAAGATCCAGAAATTTCCTATAATAGAAAAACTATATGCTCAATGTATCAGCAAATTATCATATAGAAAAGGGTATAGTAAGGAAGATATTTTTCTTGCTATTCGAGGATTAGAAGAAAAAAATTGGATTGTTACAAGTGAAAGGAGGACAAAAATAGAAATATTGAGTAATGAAAAACTGATAAATATTCTCAATTTTATTAAAGAAAATCCAGGAATCCATGCTAGAGATGAAAAAGTCGAGAAAGAGTTGAATCTTAGCAGGACTCCTTTTTTAAAGCATATCATGACCTTAGAAAGGTTTAAACTCATAAGATCAAAAAAAATTGGGAAAACTCTTCATTACTTTTTAGCAGATATTCCTGAAAATTATGATAAATTGAAAGTAATTTTCATTAACGACGTGATTCCTCAAATCTTAGAACAAATATTTAAAGATGAATTGATCACAATAACAAATTTAGGTGAAAATCTTGATATATACCCAGGTACAATACAATATCATGTAAAAAAGTTAACTGAACTTAATTTAATAAAAATTGCCAAGAATAATCAAACTGGTAAAAATATTTTCTTGGTAAATTTCGAATTATTGAAAAAATACAATGAATTTTTCAAGGAACCTGATTTTACCAGGCTCTTAGAAGGTATTTAATCCTCTATTAATTTTGTGAGAATCTCGAGCTTATTTTAGGCAAAGCGTTGATCAATAAATCAATCATACTCTTCATGCCTTTTTTCATATCAGGGTGTAGTATATTTGAATTAAATAAATCGTATTTTGGATGAGATGGTAAATCTGAAACAGCTAAAATTGATGCAGATTTTATTCCATATAGTTTACTGAGTAAAAATAAAGTGGAATTTTCCATATCTATTCCTTGAACATTTATCGACTTTAAATTAGTTATAAATTCATCCGTTTCACAAAAAAGGGCATCTGTTGTCCAAAAGTCTGCAGTCTTGACTTGTTTCAAACCTCGAGAAGTCGCTTCATTTATTAAAACCTGTCTAAGATCTTCATCTGGTTCTGAAATGAATATTTTTTTAGGACCCATGCTAAGATCTAATGATTGATGATGAGGATTTGTTATGGATTTAAGACGTTCAAGTTTATTTGAATGTTTTAAAAGATATTGAGGAGATGTACCATCCCCACAATAAGATATATTTGGAATTAGTAAGTCTCCTATTAAAATTTCACGATTTTGAGTTGAAATTCCCCCGCAAAAATCTACTCTGAGAATTATACTTGTTTTACATCTCTTTAAACATTCAACGGCTATCGCAGTATTTGGAGCACCCACTAACGATCGAATGATGCTTACCTTTATTCCGTTTAGAGTGCCATTATATACCCGCCCATTTACTTTTTTATACTGCAAATGAGAAAGGAAATATTTCATGATCATTTTCACAGCAGGTAGTATGACAATATTGTTAACATTTGAAGGACTGGTTTCCAGAAATATCCGTACAATCTTTTCATCTATGCTCATGAATTTCAGACCAAAATTAACCAATTCATTCTTTATCTTTTCAAACATGTATGAAGATCACTTTTAACTACCTTAAATAAATCAAAACTTATATTTATTAATAGGTTTTTTTATTTAATTTCAATAAATAGTAATAATATATGAGAAAGAACTTCATTGAGAATGGTAAAATAACAAACGAATTCGTTGAATCATACGTTAAAACGACCTATCGTATTGTAGGTAATAATAAACATTCTGCTTTAAAACCTTGTCATTGGTTTGAACAACGATTGATGACAGGGAGGGAAAATCGTAATTGCTATAAAGGAGTTTTTGGAATTGAAAGTCATAGATGCCTGCAAAATACCCCTTCTCTTCCTTTTTGTAACCATCAATGTGTCTTTTGCTGGAGAGATTTAGAAAGTGGAATGATAGGAAGTGATTTTATTGTTGAACCCGATGAGCCTAAAGATATTGTTAATGAGTTGATCCGACACCAGCAAGACATTGTAGAAAATCATTTACCTTTGAGGAGATATGTCGAGAACTATGATGTAATGATTGATCTCTTGTATTTCATGTTAAAAAATCCCGCCACGCAAAATATCGATACATTAGCCAAAAGAATGGAGTTAAGCAAAAAAGTTATTGATCGTGCTTTTAATTTATTAAAAAATCGTTATTTCATACAGCCCACGGATAATAGCCTTAAGAATTATGAATTAGATGGAGACATTAAATGTTGCATTGATTCAAGGGAGGAATTACAGGAGTTAATTGACCGAGAATTGACAACTCCAGAAGATATCATAAAAGCTCACCATGAAGCCATGAGCCCAAATCATGCTGCAATATCTCTTGATGGAGAACCACTGCTCTATCCAAAAATAAGTGAATTTGTTCAAGAATTCAAGAATAGAAACATGAGCACCTTTATAGTGACAAATGGAACGTTGCCAAAAAAGTTAGAATCACTAGATTCATTACCATCTCAATTATATATCACATTGCCTGCATGCAATGAACAAATGTATAAGAAAATTAGTCGTCCGATGATGAAAAATGGATGGGGGAGCCTCATGAGTTCATTAGAGATGTTGGATTCCTTATCTTGCAGAAAATTAATACGTTTAACTGCTATAAAAGAGCTAAATATTAATGAAAAACTGTTAGATGACTATGTTAAAATTGTTGAAAATGCAAATCCAAATTTCTTTGAAATCAAGGGATTTACATTACAAGCAAAAGCATTGCTGATAAAGGAGCGATTAAAATCCAAACTTTCAGTTCAAGACTTTTTTCCAGATTATCAATACTTAGAATCAATTGTAACGAGATTTGAAGAAATAAGTGGATTTTCACTAATTTATAAAAATAGGGATAGTAGGGACTTTTTATTTGCTGTTAATTGGGATAAAGATAAAGACCCTAGATTGCCATCGCAGGTTTAATCTAGCAGAATTCGCATGAATTCTTCTCCATTTTTGATGAGCCCATATTCTCCTTTTTTTCCTGATTGTTCTGAGAAATTTCGGGATAAATTTGATGTTTTTATATTTGAGGGATCATAAATTGCAAATGGAACAGGATCTCTTGTATGGGTCCGAATTTTACAAGGCGTGGGATGATCTGGTAAAATAGCAATAACAAGATCATCATTAAATTTGTTTTCGGCTTCAATAATTGGTTTTACGATATGATTATCAAAATCTTGAACGGCGATAAGTTTTTTCTGAATATCTCCAGCATGCGACATCTCATCTGCCGCTTCAACATGTAAAAATACATAATCATTTTTTTCAAGAAAGTTCAATGCAGCGGCCACCTTTCCTTCATAATTCGTATCAAGCAATCCCGTGGCCCCTTTCACTCTAATAGGTTCAAGCCCTGCTGCAATACCTAGCCCAAAGATTAAATCGACCGCAGATATAACAGCTCCTTTTAAACCAAATTTCTTCACAAAAGGTTCAATATTGGGCTTCTTACCAGCACCCCAGGGCCATAAATGAGTTGCAATTAACTTTCCTTCCTTCAAACGCTTTTTATTGATTTCATGATTTATGAGTAATGTATTACTTGCTTCAATGAGCTCGTTTAAGTAATTGGCAGTCATTATTGCCTTTTTATCATCAAGATTGCTTGCCTTGACCAAAAAATCTTTATAATTCTTATCAAGCTGGTCATGTGGAGGAGTTAACTCGAGTTGTGCTGAAAAGTTATTTCCATCCAGTCTCAGAATGTGGCGATATTGAACTCCTGGAAAAAAATCAACACCCTTATCTCTCATTTCATGTTGAAGCATTTCTATTAAAGGTCTTGCTTCTTCAGTAGAAATATGTCCTGAAGAATAATCCTTGATTAGTCCATCGCTAATGTTAATGAGATTGCATCTAAAAGCAATATCATTACTTTCTAATGGTACATTAGCGCTAAGAGCTTCTAAAGCCCCACGACCCGTGAGGTCTCTCTCAGGAAGGTATCCCATAATACTCATGTTGCCTACTTCACTCCCAGGATGCATGTTTTCAGGAACCGTTTGTAGCATTCCCATTTTTCCGTGACTTGCGATCCAATCCATCGATTGAATATTTGCTGCCTCAAAAATGGTTTTATTTCCAAGGCTTTCAATTGGCCAATCCGCGGCACCATCACATACTAATATTACATATTTCATGCTACAAAGATCTGAAATAACAATACTTTTAAAATTTAATGTTCTTCTTGATTTTCTGCTGGTTTTTTCTGCTGATTTTTTAATTTTAAAATCTTAAATACTATAATATCTTTTTATTATCTTGATTACGTGAGTGATGAGGTCATGATTAAAACCTGTAGATCCGATTTTTCTTATACTGAAATTGAAAAACAAATGCCATTTCGATCATTATTCTCTTTGTTTTTTGTAACCTTATTAATGAATTTATTTTTCATTCAAGCCATGAGGGCATACGTTCCAGGTGTTTACGTTGCAATATTTCACGTGGTTTTTGGTGAAAATATCTTGCAAAACATGCTCGTTCTTTTAACGCTAATTTTTTTCTTTTTACCCGGTTTGACTCCTGTTATTTGTAAGAAAATCAAGAAGCGACAATTAATGTTTTTTTCTATCTATATTATAGCAATTGTAAGACTCTTAATGGCATTTAATTTACCTTCTATATGGCAGGTTATCTGTTCTGGTATAATTATCGCATTCTATGGATTTTACATGAGTACATTCTTCACACTTTGGATAAAGGAAGAAAATAAAATTCAAATAAGCCATAAAATTACATTATTTTTTGTTTCGTTTTCTAGTGCTATTCTTATTGATTATTGCATTAGAACTATCGGTTTTACCCAAGATATTTCTTTATTAACATCCGGGTTAATTGCTGATTGGCAGATTACTCAATATTTTTGGTTAATATTTCAAATCCCACTGAGTATCTCTTGCATTTATATTGCTTATAAACATTTTCCAAGATTCTCAGAAAGAAGAGGGGGAGAAGATTTAAAAGAGAAAAATAATTTCTTCAAATCCTATTATTTACTCATTTTCATTGGAATAGGGATCTTTTTATTTTTTCAATTCAGCTTGTTTTTCTATCCAAATGCAATTGCTCAATACACCTTAACGAGCCATTTTTTCAATAATATTTTGAATATTATTGCAGTAATGGTGGTTATATTGGTGGTCATATATATTAAAGTTGAATTATTGACAAACATGAAAATATTTACCGTGTTAAACGGTGTTCTCTTGGTCTCCTTGTTTTTATTTCTCTTTCTTGGAAAAATCATGACTTATTTTTCGAGCATTCTTATTTCAATAACTCTTGTAATAATGTACTTGGATTTGTATTCACTAATCATTTTAATGACAAGAATAAACTTTAAATGGGTGAAAGTCAAATCAATTTCAAACATTATTACCATCAGCTATTTATTCTACATAATGTTCCTCATCCTTCACATCTTCACTACTGATTGGGCATATACCATTGAAGCATTTCAAAATCAAGGTCCTCTCATATTGTTTTTAGCAGGAATACTATTTTCGATTTCATCCTTGTGTTCGATGATAATTAATAACAAAAAAGAGGTAAAGAGAAATGGATAAAAAACCGAAAAGCATGATTTTATTGCTATTGTTTTTCATGCCCTTAATTTCGGCTCTTGTGACATTTGGTATCAGTGAGATTCCAAAAACAGCACCTTCCAAATCAGAAATTACATTCATGAACTATAACATTCACTTTGGTCAAGGAATGGATGACTTGCTTAATTTAGAACGGATTGCTCAAAACATTTTAACGGGAGATCCAGATATCATAGGTCTTCAGGAAGTAGAAAACGGGAGGATTACCTCTCAAGGAGTGGACATGGCCTTTTGGCTAGCAAAAAGGCTCAACATGAATTATTTTTTTTACCCCGCGGTCAACGATCATGCTTTTGGTTGCGCTCTTTTAAGCAAATTTCCAATAAAGAGCGCATGTGGCACTCAGATCCCCTCCATCTTGCAAGAAAGGGTTTTAATACACGGAGTCATTTCTATAAATTCAACTCTTGATATTGATGTCTTTGTAACACACCTTGGAATTCGGGAAGAAAACAATTCTGCCCAGGTTGATTATATCCTTGATCGGATTGGGGGGCAACCTTTGACCAAGCCAAAAGTGCTCATGGGGGACTTTAATTTGAATTATTCTACCGAGGAAATTAAGAAAATTTCAAACAATACCATTATCAACATAACTAATATAGGAGAACCATTTTATGAGAGTGGAGACTATACCTTTCCCAGCTATCCTTTAAATGGTAGTAACGAAGGTGTAATAGATCACATATTTGCTACAAATTGCTCGGTTATTGATTACAAGATAATCGATAGGTTCATGCCTGGGAGTGTTCCTACTGCTGCGGAATTTGGGTCTGATCATAGACCAGTTTGTGCTTTACTGAGATTTACTTGAAAATATAATAATTAAAAGAAAGGCTGGAGTTTTCAAAGTACATTAGGGGGAGAAAGAAATTTTAAAATAACTAATAAAATTAATTTTTTAGGTTAAAAAGCTAAATTAGGAGTTATTTTCTTCTTTGATTAGTAATTTTTTTAACCAATCTGGTAGAATGAATCCTAAATAGAAAAATATCGCACTATTGGAAATAAATATAAGTCCAACAATAAAAAGTAAGGTTTCAGTAATGACAACATCAGACAAGGCTCCAATGAAAAAAAGACCAAACGATAACATCAATAATTTACCTTTCAATTTAATTTGCTCATTTTTAGATTTAAGTGATTTTATAGACATCCAGAGTCCAAATGAAACAAATACTATCACTTGAGAAAAGTAAAATATTTCAGTAAATAGTGTATAATCTCCATAAATAGGCGTTATCATATAAGTCATAACAGTAGTTGCATCTATCAAAACCAGAGATATGAACATAATTTCTATGGTTATGGTAAAAATCCCTAAAATTATCAAAATGACTCTCCGTATCTTTTGTTTTAAGTTAGAGATGGCTAATATAGTCATGATCCAGAAAAAATTACATATAGTGACCAATCCTCCGTTTATTAAAATATGAACTTCTAATAGGGGAACTATATTGAAAATTAAGACACTTATGAGGTTAAGGACAATACCAGAATAGGTAGAAGCTACTCCAAAGTATGCAATTGCTGAGAAGAGATGTTGAGAGACTTTATATTTATGGTATGTACCAATCATTTTAACAGCAATAATAACAACGATGATGATATAGATAGAAGTTATTATTCCAAGTAATAAAATTTCTAAGTTTTGAAACAGAAAATTCCGAGGATCATTGTAAAAAGATTGAAAATTCATTTTTATTAGGTAATTATTATTTTTTA